>NZ_JAXFOB010000010.1:0-231041 GCF_034180565.1 Ezakiella sp.
TTCCATTTTTCGTCTATCTTATCTGGACTTGCCATTTGAATTAAATGACCGACACACCAAGAAACAATGTATTCATTCCCCTCATAATATCCGTTTTTTCTTGTTCTTGCTCCAATTACTTTTGCAATTGTAACTGCTACACTTGGCTTTTCTGCTATTACTAACTTCATTAATACCTCCATAAATAAAAAAAAGAGCGAAAGATTTCTCTCTCGCTCAAAGTTTTTCTCCCGAATATTATATTATTTTCGGGAGACTTCTATTACTCATTAATTTCTTTTTCTAGTTCTTTAAGAACTTTTATAATCTCTTCAAAGTTTGGATATTCTCCATATATCATTTCTGACATAGCCTTATAATCTTTTTCTATTTCAAAAAATCGGTATTTTCTTGGGACTAATTTTAATCTACCATCTAATGCTTCTTCATACCTTGCCCACTTCCTAGGATAAAACTTCATTTTAAATTCAGTCACTTTCTTTAATAACTCCTTATCCTCTAAGGCTCTGTCTTTGAAATCTGAATTTGCTATTTTATATAAGTCATAAAAGTGTCTTGCATACCTATGTGGCATAGGAGAAGATTCAGGTCTATTTGCTTCGTGGTGTAAAATTGTTGCTTTTTCCCAAAAAGTTCTCTCTGCTGATACTGTTCTTATATTAGTTTTTTCTTTAAAAACATTTGGATAGGCTTCTCCAATTATTGGCAGGATTTCCACTTCAATTGCAGGTGTCCATGCTGCAAGACTTCCTATTTCGAGTCTTATATTTTGTGTCAAATAATTAGATTCAAAGATTTTAGGATATTTACATAGAATTGTTTGTGGATCAAGAGTATCAATCATAAATTCAAAGTCCATGTCCTTGAAATCTTGTTCTAAGACTTTTAATAATTCATCTCTTAAAAAGATTTCAGTCTTTTCATTGACTTCTTTGTTGAATTTATCCTGTTTAGTATTTGATCTTTCTAACCACGGTTCTTTTTCTTCGTAACCTAATACTCGCCAATCTAAGATTAGATCTATATCTTCAGAAAATCTTTCTATAAGTCCAAAACACTTTGAAAGTGATGTGCCCCCTTTAAATGTAAAATATTCTTTCCATTTATTTTCATTAAACAAATAATCTAAAATAAAAGTGACCCAATAATCTTTTTCAATAACCGCCTCGGAAATACCTTTCTTTCTTGCTGTATTTACTAATAAAACTCTTAAATCATCTTTGTCTTCTATATAGAACTTATTCATCTTCGTCCTCTGAAACTTCCCTAATCACCTCATATATCCATGATGGGACCGATTTAGCTTCATCCATTAAATCCGATATTTCTTCTTCAGTTAAATACTCTCTAATCTTTTGAACAACTTCGCTATTAATATTTTCTTTGCCCAAAGACTTAATCGCCTGAATAACTGTCGCCGTCTTTAAAGACATATTGGCAATCTCTCCCGGATTTACCTTTTTAAACTCTAAAACCGTATCCCCAATTGTATATTTCTTATATCTTCCACTGGAAATATACTTATAATGAGTCGGTACTTGTGTTGACAAACCAATCAAATTTAAAGCTGTACTACTACACGGAGCAATATTCCAATTATATTTTCTTGCAATGGCAAGTGCTAACTCATGAATAGAAACCGCTTCATACTCTCCAACCAATTCACTGTATCTTGGATTATAATAAAATCCATCGATAACACGCTTAATTTTCCCTTCTTTAACCATTCTATTTAATATCTTTCTGGCAGTTTCATAAGAAGCAATGTCTAAAAAGTCATTAGCAAAAAATACTTTATTTGAGTCGAAATCATTTATTTTATCTGATATTTTTTCTGTATATGAACTCATTACAATCCTCCTTTGTCCCAAATATCATATCATATCCGGGACAAAAATTCAATTGAACCTAAATTGATAGCCATACAAAAATTCGTCATATTCTTTAAATCTTTCAACATCGTGTCCCATTTTCCTTTAACTGCCCCTCAAATTAAAAGCAGAAGAATTTTATATGAACTAATTTTTTATTTTTTTGTGCCGTAAAAACATCCTAACTAAACATCTTTTCAAACTCTGCTTTTATAACTAATTAATCGATACGCCCCGCCTTTATCGCCGTCACCGCAGATTCCAATGAATCTACACAAACCTCAATAATCATAAAACACCTCTCTATTTACTAAGTCAAAATTGTATTTATATAAATTATATCATTCATAGTTTTATAATACAAAATAATGATACTAAAGGTACAGTTTTGGCTAGACATTTAATTCAATCTTTTCTACCAGGAGAGGTTGATCCTATAAAAGCTCACGAAATCGGAATGGAATTATGTAAGAAAATTTTAAAAGAAGATTATGAATTTGTTCTTGCAACTCATATAAATAGAGGGCATATACACAACCATATTATTTTTAACAATGTTAATTACAAGACTGGAAAATGCTACCAATCTAACAAAAAATCTTACCATAAAATCAGGTATCAAAGTGACAAATTATGTAAAGAAAATAAGCTTTCAGTCATTGATAAATACTATG
The DNA here is from genome assembly GCF_034180565.1 of Ezakiella sp. Classification (NCBI taxonomy): domain Bacteria; kingdom Bacillati; phylum Bacillota; class Tissierellia; genus Ezakiella; species Ezakiella sp. The sequence goes on from NZ_JAXFOB010000010.1 coordinate 2,546, forward strand.
AAGCTTACAAGAGAAAATATAAAACTGCTGGTAAATCTTGGTACGAATATGACCAAAACAAGAAAGGAAATTCTTGGAAGTCTAAACTGCAATTTGATATAGACAGAATGATTAATAAGTCCAAATCTTGGGAAGAGTTTTTAGAAAATATGAAAGCTCTTGATTATGAAGTTAAGTTTGGTAAATACATTGCTTTTCGTCATAAAGATAAACAAAGATTTACAAGGGCAAAGACTATCGGAGAAGATTATACTGAAGATAAAATTAAAGAAAGAATAGATTTAACCATCAAAAATAAAGCTAATTCTATTAAAAAACGAGTAGGAAATATTATTGATATAACTACTAATAAAAAAGTACAATCCTCAAAAGGGTATGAAGTTTGGGCAAGAAAACATAATATCAAAACGATGGCTGATTCAATAATTAAACTTAGAGAACAAGGAATTAATTCAATTACACAACTCGATGATCTAATCAAAAAATCTGCTGATGATAGACAAGACTTGTTAGATAAAATAAAGAAGACTGAAACTGAAATGAAGAGTTTATCTCAAGATATGGAAAATATAAATACTATAAATAAGTATCGTGAAATATATAAATACCACAAGAAAAATCCTGAAGATAAGCAATTTGCAGATGAGTATTAAAGCGAACTTTCCGTCTATAAAATAGCCGCTAAAGAAATTTTAGAAAACTATAAAAAGCTACCGAACACAAAAGAAATACTATCAAATCTCAATAAATTGCAAGAAAAAAAGAACACTCTTATGCAAGAGTATTCTTTGAATAAAGAACAATTTTCTGACCTTGTTCAGTATAGGAAAAACTATGAAAATTATTTTGGATAGGAAGTAGAGAGGTAGGACTGCTTAACTACCTCTTTTATATTTATTACTTTTCCCATTCGAATAGAATATTTAGTTCTTTATATTCTTCCTCATATTTTTTCTTGTCTATAGACGTTCTTAATTTTTCATCATCAATATCTATAATCTCACCTATATCATTTCTAATGAATAAATTATAATATTTATCCATTAAAAATATTGCCATTGTTCTTGAAAACCCTAAATTTTGTATATCGATTATTTGTGGATTAGTAGTTCCATAATCAATATATTCTTCCCAATCACACTCAAGATCTACTCCACATGAGCGTAATATTGATTGATAATTGCTAACATAGGTCTTAATCTTATATTTTATATTATTTTCTAAATTTTTAATTAAATTATTAATAAGCGTATTAATATGAAGAGCATTGTTTTTATCAAACTTCATATAATATATCTTTCCATCTTTACGTAAACTTATCTCTTTACTTTCTCCAGAATTATAATAATAACTAATCGTTTTTTGAATTAAATATTTTAATGGTTTAGAATTTATCCACCCCTCCATTAATGTGGCATAATAAGATAATTGCTCTTTGCTTCGTATCATAGGGTAATTCCCCTTACTCTCAGTCCTAAGCCAATCATATTCTTCACATAATAATCTTAAAACTTTATAGCATCCCTCATAAGTAGTTTCTGTGGGCAACTTCTCTTTATGACCTTTAAAGACCCTATTTTGAATCTCTACATCTATATCAATACTTTCGGCTAAAATATTTCCAGGTACAGAATTCTCATTTCTTATTTTTTTTTAAACATCTAAAGAATTATTTCCTGAATCTATAAATCTATCTTTCAAAACAGAATCGCTATTCACTGTATCATGGTATAGTAAAATATTGCCGTACATTTCTATGATCTTTTTATCATCTTCAGACAATTTTTTGTTGGTATAATCATTCCTCGTATAATAATTGGCAATATTCTTATACAAATTCTTATTATTCTTTTTTAGTATAATAGGTTTTGTTTCCTCTATATTTTTATCTCTAAGAATTTTAATTTTGCTATCATCATTCCAATAACCTTGTTGATTATAGAGATTAACACAAAATATATTTCCAGCTAAATCTTTGCTTAATCTACCTGCTCTGCCAGCTAAATTCCAAAAATCGACTTTATTCATATTTGATAATCCAATTTTTTCACTTAAAATAAAAATGTTTTTTGCGGGCAAATTTACTCCCTCTAATAGAGTTGAAGTACAAAAAATGGTTTTTATAACTCCTAATTTATATAGCTCTTCAACTCTTATTTTTATTTCTTCAGGAATTCCTCCAAAATGATATGCAATTCCTTTTTTCAAGCAATATCTAAGATAGTACTGCTCATGAACTTTTTCATTTATTATATCAATTAGTTTATCTATATTTTCATCTCTTACTTCTTCCAAAGTTCTTGCAAATTCAAATGCTGTTAATATCGTTTTTTCTATAGTATTGCAATAAACTATACTTTGTCTTCCATTAGAAAAAGTATTTAAAATAATGCCTAAATCTGTAATAACATTTCCAGAAAAATTTAATTTCGGAAATAAGATATCTTCTCCATAATCACTAATCATATAACTAGAGTCTGTGTGGCAATTAACAAAAAATCTATTTTGAGATACTGATTCAACTTTAACTGCATAACTTTCATCTGGAGTATTATTTACTAATTCTAAAAAAACTGAAGGATTAGGAATATTTGGAGATGCAAAAAATATGTTTATACTTTTTCTTTTTGCCATAACTAAAGCATGATACATTAATGGTGTTCTAGTATCTTTTACGCTCAATAACTTATGTGCTTCATCTACAAATAAATAATCTATTTTGGGATTAGTTGTATCTAAAAAGTAAGCAATTAACCTTTCTGGAGTAAAAACAAAGATATATTTACCATCTTGCCTTTTTATTACTTTAGGTATTTCTGGTGAATTTATAACCTTATAGCTATATGATTTTACTAGTTTTCTAATTTTATAAGAAACTTGATTTATGAGTGCTTTTGTCGGAACAATAAATGCTATATTATCTGACTGATTATGTTCTTCTATTAGATATTTAGTAAATGCTTCAAAAATAAAGGATTTTCCAAATGATGTACTACCAGAAAAACTAAAATGATTATTAGTCTGTAATTCATTAAATATTTTAAGCTGTTCATCAGTAAAAATTTCTTTAATTGGAGACTCATTATATACTCTTTTAATTATTAAGTCCAAATCAATTTCATCTATCCCTGTATTTTCGTCTTTAATTCCAATTAAATTTATAGAAGGAAAGTTACCTAATTTAGTTAAAACATTTATAATACTTAATTTTATAAATTTATCCTCTAAAAGTTCTTTAAACTCATATACAAGACTTACTATCCTTAATGATAAATTTTTATGTTCATCTTTTGATGACCTGCATAATATATCTGCAAATCTCATTAAATCACACTTTTCTTTATTAGAAAAATCTATTTTATAATCTTGGTCCAGTAGCTTATTACAAAAATTTTTTTCCAAACTATATATTAAATTTATCAAATAATCATCTTTATAAGCTTTTGACGAAAGATAATCAATAAAATTATTCATGTTAAAATATCCTCTAAAATTTTATTTCTTGTATTGTCTATATCAGTAAATGGAATAATATAGACAAAAAAAGTATGACCTAATAAATTATTATCTTTAATTTTTTCATATATCTTGTTCTCATATTTGTCTAAATCCAAAAGTATTTTTTTCCTAACTTCTTCAAAAAAATTATTACTTGTACATTTTTCTGTCTCTTCTGATATATCTATCTCGTAACCAATGAAAATAGAAAAAGCATCATCTATGCGTAAATTTTTTTCATTTTTAGTAGGATATATTATTAATTCAAGTATATCCTTATCTTCATCACTTAGTTCACAATTTTCTATATTTGATGATATTAAATCTTTTTCATAATTAATACCACTTTTATTTTCACCACTCGAATTAACTTCATTAATGAAGCTATTTATAGATTTAAAGGCTTCGTTTAAAGCATTAGATATATTTTTATATAACTTAGATTCTCCAAATATAAGTTTATACGTCCCATCACCATTATTTAAAAGATGTACACCATCTGAACCATTAACATACAAACTGTTAGAAGTTTTCATTTCCATTTTTGTTAAAATTTTAGGGGCGTTTAAATGACCCTCTAAGAAACAATATAAAAGCAGTTCACCTAATTCACCAGTATTTTTCAAATACTCTTTAAATTTTCTACGTGCAATTTGTGATAAGCGGCCAGGTTTATTTTGATATTTTGCTATATTTTTTTTAGATAAAGCATAATCAATTACAGAATCCACTAATACTAAGGAAATTTGATTGTAGTCAAAATTTCTAGCATTTATTGGACACATAAAAATATTTAATTTTCCATCATCTGAATTTGTACTTATAGGAATATCTTTTATATTTTGAAATATCTTAATTACATCTTTTGAATTTTGACTTACTATCAAATTATCATCTCCATGATAAATCTATTTTATTAATTTAAATGAATTTCAATTTTAAAATTTATAATCACTCTGATCTTCAGCAGCAATTTTAACATTAGCATAATTCTTAAAGTTTCCTACGTATATCTCATCATTATCATACATCGTAAATGAGTCAACATAAGATAATCTCCCAGCTTTTAATTCTTCTGCAAAATATAATAAATTCTCCACATTTATAGCTCCACCATTTACTCCAGTTCTATTAGCTATATGTTTCAAATTGTTCTTAAAATTACCTTTGAAGAATGATGATACAAATAAATAGTTAAAATCTTTAACTTTATCATCAAAGCTTTCCCACCATTTATTTGGATTGATCTTTTTATCTCTAGTTTGATTTTCTTCGATATATCTAATCATTTCATCTGCTTGATTAATTGGTAAATTATATCCTGAAGAATAAGCCTTATTATCTATAATTACGCCATTAATATCATAAGATATAATTCCATCTGGTTTTCTGCTTTCTCCAAGACGCACGCCCTTAAATTTAAGCTCATTAATTAAAAGGTCAATTGTCTGAATCTCAAAGTCTCTATTCGCAGTTCCGTCATAAGCTAAATCAATTAGTGCTAGATATCTGTGGTCAACATATTTTAATTTATCTCTTACTTTATCTTTTAATTCTAATATATTTGTCTTAGAAATCTTAGTTCTAGGCATTTCTAATTTTATAATGTTATCATCAATTACATAGCCATTCCTAATATGTTTAAGTGATAGTCCCATTGCTTCAATAACTTTTAGTTCGTCTTCTATAGTTGTAATGCTCTCATCAATATTATTTTCTAATAAATAAGCTCTAATATCTTCTAAATCTCTTTCCCTATTATTTATACCTTTAATTATGTGTCCACGTCTATTTCTAATATAATCCCTATCCTTACCCTTAGTAGCTAGCATTTGCCAATAAACAATTTTATCGGTCTTTGGATATGAAGATAATCCCTTTGCTCTTTTAAGTTCTTTAATACCATTCAAAGTAATTCTAAAGGAATGACCTATATTTACCTTGTATTCTACACCTCCGATTTTTGTTGAAACTTCTTTTTCAACTCTTTGAACTAAACCAACCTTAGACAACCATCCTGAAATCATTCTAGCATATTTATCAGCTGATCCCTCTGTGTTTGATCGAATACTTGCTTTATCTGTTTCAGAAGCAAGTTCTATTGCTTGAATATATAAATCTTGAGGAATTGATGTAAAACCAGCTTCTCCAAGTCCACCTAATTGCTTACCAATTTCAAATTTTGTTAAATGCTCTCCATTTTCCAGTAAAGTTAAAATTCTTACAGCTGGTGGATATGACAAAAAAGCAGTAATTAATATTTCTTTATCTGAATCTTCAGATTTAGATTTTACAAACTTTTCTCCTAGTTTTGTTATAGAGACCGTATCTTTTTCTGTGTCATAATCTAAAAGTCCTATGGATATTCCCCATCTTAAAAATCCATCAGCAGTCCAATCATCTGTATAATCTCTACCACCTTGTGTTGTAATGGCAGCTTGAACAATACCACTACACTCTGCATCGGCTCTTTTCTGACCTGGTTTTATACCATGACCTTTTAATAAAACATAGTCCATTTCAAGTGGATCTTTTTTCATTTCTGAAATAAGTTTATTTTGCAAATCTAAATCTTTTACTAATTTTGGAAGTTTAGTACTTAAGATTTGCTTGTATATATCAGAATTTTTATCAAAAACAGAAACTACATTTTTTAAATTTTCAAAACTTGATGGATTTTGTATCCAGCCTAATGTTCTTTCTGCCATATTTCCTCCTAGTAATTTGTAATCAAAACTTCTTTAGTTTCGCCTATCTTATTACGTTGATAATTACTATTTGAGTAATTTACATTTAACAAGTGAACTTTATATTTTTTGCTCCACTCTTGTAATTCCTTATTTGCTAATCCATTATTAAAAAATACATTTGATAATGCAAATTTAATTTTTCTATCATTTAATTCATCTAATATTTCAAATAAAACTAGATCATCATCAAGAGTCCAGCCTTCAAATCCTCTTTTACCATCATTATATGAACCTACAGAGCTTCTATAAGGCGGATCACAATATACAAAGTCTGAACTTTTAATTTTAGAGAAATCAAATTTTTTGAAATTCTTATTGCTAAATTCTATATTGAAAAGTTTATCTCTAAAAGAAGTAAGTCTATTTTTCATATTTTCATTAAAACTACTCCTATTAGTTCCAGAAGGGTTATTATAGTCATGATTTGAATTAAACCTAAACTGATAATTAAAGGAATAACACATCAAAACATATAGCAAAAGCGGGTCTTTATTTTTATTGTAATATTCTCTAAATTCATAATATGATTCTTTGTTTTCTTTAGATAGATTAAATTCACTTATTACATTATCAATATTTTTTAACAGTTCTTTACTATCAGTCTTTTTAAACATTTCTAAAATTTCAATTACAAAATAATTTATATCATTGGCTATTTTCCTATCCGCTTTAACATTAACAGAGACATCTAATCCACCACAAAACACGTCATAAAAAGTTTCTATATTTTGAGGAAATAGAGGCAATATTTGAGCTAATAATCTATGTTTATTTCCAATGTAATTAAATGGTGATTTTATATAATTTTCACTCATAACTGCTCCTTTTCTACAAAATATAATATTTCTTTTAAGTTTTTATTTTTATTTGTATGTGCGTTCTTATATCTTCTATAGTCAATGAATTTGTAGTCTACAGTATCTCGCTTTCCATATTTTTCTAAAATACTAATAATTTCATTATGGGATAATAACCCTTCTGTATTATAGCTAAGAATAATGTATTTCGAATTAGTCTTTTTGATTAAATCTTCAAAAGCATTGAAAACTGAGTCTTTTCTACAATAGTCACTTTTTTGTTCCGAATAATCTCTTAATCCAGTTACTCCTTTTATTCTAGGAGCATCATATTTAGCAATTGTTTCTAATACATGATAATTGGGCAAGTACTGTCTTTGATTATAAGGTGGATCAAAGTATGCTAAATCTGTTTTTATATTTCCAATTAATTTATTAGAATCTTCATTATATGCTTGACCTACAGAATTATTAATTGATAAGTCTATTTTTTTTATTTCTAAATTATTTAATGCTCTTTTATCCCAGTGCTTTAAATAAGCTCCATATACACCAGTTATATTGCTTACAAAAGGTACTGCTTCTATAAGGCACGTAAGTAAGTAAAAATATTCGTCTTCATTGATTAGAGAAACCTCATACCAGTTTTCAATTTGAGTCCTGACTAAATCAATTTTTAAAGCATTATCTTCTGTGAAATACATTCTTCCACCCTTAGGACTATAATTTTTGTAAGTAAAGCAATTTTTTAGATCAATATTTATATTTTCTAAATTAAGATTATTTAAATACTCTATTGGATTTGATATATTAAGGTTCTTAAATTCTAATTTAGAATTTATCCCAACTGTCCCTCTTAATAATACATATGAAAAATACATCAAATCGTTAGATATAACATCATATCCGAGATTTTTAAATTCACGAGAAACTATTCCTGATCCAGCAAATACATCCGATATACTTTTCACATCTATTGTTTTTTCTTTAATTAATTCTAGTATATATGGTATAATCAGCGTTTTGCCACCAATGAATCTCATTTAATTTCCTCTTCACTCTTTCGTATATATTCAATGATATCTCCAACATCACATTGAAAATACTCACAAATCTTTCCTAATGTTTCTAAACTTACATTTTCGTCTCTTCCCATTTTACCTGTTGTCTTTAGTCTTAATATTATTGACCATGTAAGTTTGTTATTTTTATTTTTTATCTATTAATAATTTACTTAATTTATAATATAAAAATTCTATGTCTCTCTCACATTGAATATATATTTTTGTATATATTTTCTTTATCATTATAGCATATTTTTATTTTTTTCTCAATATATTATCCGTCTCTCCTTGTGAATAATTGAATATTTTATCTTATATCATATCTTAACAAGTACCATCTTTGCCTTAAAACAATTATGATAGATTTAAATACTAGTAAATATAATCTATTTGCGACTTTAAATAGATTAATTATGCAGTAAATATATCATTAATCTAATCATAATAGGTTAACTGTGTCTTGCTAGAAAAAATAAAGAAACGCTTGATTGCCAGTAATATTTGACAAAAAACAAACCCGGATAAAAACCACTAATTTTTAACCCATACAATCAAAATAGCATTTTTTTACACGATCTTTTAAAACATTATTCTATCCCCACCAAAAAAGCGATGCCCTGCCGCACCGCTTTTATATATTTATTCATTTTTAAAATTCTTAAATTGTTTTAACACAAACGATTCATTCTATTATGCAAAGAATTTTTCCAGGTCTTCATCGGCGGTTGTTCTTTGTGCTATGCCGAAGTTTTCTACAAGTACGTTCACGACGTTTTCGCTCAAGAATGCCGGAAGTGTCGGTCCGAGATGGATGTTTTTTATGCCGAGTGAAAGAAGTGCAAGGAGCACTATTACAGCTTTTTGTTCATACCATGCGATGTTGTAGATTATCGGAAGTTCGTTTATGTCGTCAAGTCCGAACGCATCTTTTAAAGCAAGCGCAATCATCGCCAAGCTGTATGAGTCGTTGCATTGTCCCGCATCCAATACTCTTGGAATTCCCCCTATGTCACCGAGGGCGAGTTTATTGTAGCGATATTTTGCACATCCTGCTGTCAATATTACGGTGTCTTTCGGGAGTTTTTCCGCGAATTCCGTGTAGTAGTTTCTTTCTTTGTGTCTTCCGTCGCATCCGCCCATTACTACGAATTTTTTTATAGCACCTGTTTTTACCGCGTCTATGATTTTATCTTTTAGAGCGAGCACTTGGTTGTGGGCAAATCCGCCGACAATTATGCCGGATTCGATTTCTGTCGGAGGCTCACATGTTTTTGCTTGTTCGATCAAAGCCGAGAAGTCTTTTTTGTCTCCGATTCCACCCGGGATGTGCTTTATATCCGCAAAACCCGCAGCACCTGTTGTCCACATTTTGTCTTTATATGAATCTTTTGGCGGAACGATACAGTTTGTCGTCATTAGTATCGGTCCGTTAAAGCTTTCAAATTCTTCTTTTTGTTTCCACCAAGCATTGCCATAGTTGCCGACGAATTTGTCGTATTTTTTAAATTTCGGATAGTAGTGCGCCGGAAGCATTTCCGAATGGGTGTAGACGTCGACTCCCGTTCCTTTTGTTTGTTCCAACAACTCTTCCAAGTCTCTCAGGTCGTGTCCGGAGACGAGTATGCCCGGATTATTTCTAACGCCGATATTTACATCTGTGATTTCCGGATTGCCATAAGCCTCAGTGTTCGCTTTGTCAAGAAGAGCCATCGCTTTCACACCATATTCGCCCGTCTTTAAGGTTAGAGCAATCAAATCATTAATGCTGATTGAATCATCCAAAGTTTTCGAAAGAGTTTCTTGTATAAACACATCCACTTCTTCATCATCTTTAAGAAGCATATTTGCGTGGTTCATATAAGCAGCCATTCCCTTCAGACCATAAGTGATAAGTTCCCTCAAAGATCTCTTGTCATCATCTTCGGTTGATAGAACGCCGACTGCATTGCTTGCAGCTTTTATCTCATATTCATCTTCATTTCCTTGCCATAGAGCTGCATCGGAGAGTCCATCCTTTGATTCGAGCTTCGAAAGAAGTTTAGCCTTTTTCTCCAATGTATAAGTGATAGCTTCAATGATAGCATTGCGGTCGAAGTTTGCATTTGTAATCGTTATAAAAAGATTGTGTGTGACAAGATGATTTATAGATGCGCAAGGGTTTTTCCCCTCAGCTCTTAATCTTGTAGTAATTTCAGAAAGCCCCTTTGTCACATAGACAAGAAGGTCCTGCATAAGAGCAACTTCCGGTGTCTTTCCGCACACTCCTTTGACTGTGCATCCTTTGTTATTTGCCGCTTCTTGGCATTGGTAGCAAAACATATTGTAATCCATAATTTCCTCCTTAAAATTTATAATAAATATTGATTTTGACGTATATCGCCTGAATCTAAATGTTTATAAATGCATTATGCTTAATGCATATTTTGCCTTAAGCATAATGTGGTAACCTGAATCAATTGCGGCTCATATTGCCATAACAATAACTTTGATAATTGCAAATTGATTTCGGCATATCATGCCTTAATCATTATGTTGATAATGTAAACACTTTTATAGTATATTTTTTAATTTACCGAGTTTAGAGTTTTTTAATGTCATAACAGAAAATCTATTCATAAAAATTTCTCATGCAATCATTCCCCTTTATTTCTCAGCCTATATATATTATAATAAAGATAAATTATAAAGTATGTTGTTATAACAACGAAAGGTGGATTTATGGATTATAAATTTTTATCTGAAACAAATTTGTTTAGAGGTCTGAGTGAAGATGACATAAAAAATGTTCTCCCCTGCCTACGACCGGTTGAAAGAAGCTACAATAAGAACGAGATTGTCCTTAAAAGAGGCGACGTTACCGATAAAATCGGGATGGTTGTGAATGGTGGAGTAAATATTTTTGTGGCTTCCTATTGGGGACAAGGACAAATCTTCGGCCATGTAAAGCCCGGAGAAATTTTTGCAGAAAATTATGCAGCCATTCCGGGCAAAGAGCTCCTTTGCGATGTCATCGCTCAACAAGATTCCGAAATTCTATTCTTTGATTTCTCCGCCCTTGTTAAAACTTGCCAAAAGGCATGTCCTTACCACAATGAGCTGATTTTAAATCTTATTAGAATTGCTGCAAGAAAAAATCTGCTCTTTTCGAATCGAATGATCCACACCAGTTCAAAGTCGATTAGGGGTCGCATAAGTTCGTATTTGTCTGAGCAGGCAACCATAAACAACAGCAATCTCTTTTCAATTCCATTTAACCGCCAGGAGCTTGCCGACTATTTGAATGTGGACAGGTCCGCGCTTTCAAACGAGTTAAGCAAGATGCAGTCGGAAGGTCTGTTGGAGTTTTATAAAAATTCTTTTAAGTTAAATAAAAAATAAATTTCTCTTTAAATGAACACCCCCTTAAATCCGAAAACGGAAATAAGGGGGTGTTTTATTGAGCTAAAGACCCAAATGTTTTTTAATTCCTTCCATATTTTGCACAAGTTCCATTGTGCCAAGGTATGTGCCGTTTTTGTCTCTTACGGCAAAATAAGTTACAAGAAAGTCTCCTTCTTTTTTATTCATATAGACCTCGACTTTGTCGCGAGCTCCCGATTTGAAATCGCCGATAATTGCGCGTACCATCGGCTCAATCTTCGGCGGATGGCATGAAAAAACATCCCTTCCAAGTGCCATCGACGGTCGCTTGAAGACCTTTGGAACTTCGTTAAAAAATCTATTTATGTCCGCGGCGTCAACAAAAGTTATTTCAAGAGGCAATGTGTTTAAAACAGCAATCAACTCTTTTAACTTTAAAACTCCGCCCGGCATCTTGATTTCCATTTCCATATCAATGTCGCTTTCTTCCGCTGGCTTCGCATCATCCCAAGTTTCATCTATTCCGAATGCTATATCGTAATCTTTCGAATCGAAATAAATTCCATGCCAATCTTCTTCCGTAAAATTTGCAGCGCAGAGTGGAAATAAAATATTTTCTTCCTTGTAAATCATTTCCTTGGCTCGTGTCAACACCTCGACAGCCTTGTCCTTATCATGAGATTTTCTAAGGTCTCTTAAGCCGTCTCTGATTTCATCGTCAACAGTCCACATAACATTTGACGGTCCAAACATTCCATACTTTTTGTTTAAAAGCGGATAAATCAAATCGCCCTTTTTTGCGTAATGGATTGACAAATCAGATATACCTTTCGGAAGCTCACCGCCTGGATTCGATGAAAATTCTTCAATTAATGCTGAAGCTCTTTCATTTTCCTTGGAAAAAGTTGAGAGAGGGTGCCCTACAATCGACTTGTAATAGGCGGCAAATTGTTTTTTATTTGCCCTCTTCTCTTCCAAGCTGAGCCCATTAGCACCGACTCCATGAATCTCCTCAACGCTCATCCCGTGAAAGAGTGAAGAGTGAACGTCGCAAAGCTTTTTTATTTTTTCTACAGGCATGCCCTCTTTTATAAGCTCTTCTTCAGCAGCCATAATCTCGCTTGCATCAACCGACTCAAAATTTTTCACAAAGTCCGCCCTCACCTCTTCCAATTGAGTCTCATCTTCAAGCCTTTGAAGATATGACTTTAAAAGAGCCTTTCTCTTTTCCCTTTCATCATTCGTGACTCCTTGTTCTTCCTTTGTCAACGCTTTTTTACCAGGAGTTGCACTTGCTGCTTCATCAGCACCCGGTCTCTCAAAGGCAAAGCCGTTCTTTTTAAGCGCGAGAATAATATCAATCATCTCAATCCCCTTCGTCTTTGCTCCTTTTGGAATGGTCATAAACCTTCCAACAGAATTAATCATCGCCGGCTTTTTAATCTCCGAAAAACCAATCTCATCCATAATCTCCACCAGCTCAGGATATTCCTTAACAAGGTCGTAAACACTCTTATTTAAATCAATATATTTCATAAAACCCTCCTTAAAATTTTTATTCATTTAGTTTTTAACAACATTGAATTATATACTTATTTATAATTTAATTACATCTATACTATTAACATATTTATATCTGTTTTAATATCAAAATTTTATTTGTTTTTATATAAAAATTCTATCTGATTTAATATCATAAGTCCATCTGTCTTTATATCAAAATTCTACCTGTTTTTATATCAAAAGTCCTAATATCATTTACAGATTTCGCTACTACCTTTATTTTATATTACAATTAAATTATACACATTATTTTTGATACTGTATGTTGTTTTAACAACATAGAATTTATTTTTTGCGTGATTGACTGAAATAGCAATGGATGAATAGATTAGTTTTGTGGATTTTTCGGTGTTTTTATACTATGAAATTTTTGATTTTTATTAAATTGATTGAGATTACGGCGTTTAAAGTTTTGACTTTTTATATGGATAGCTATTTCATAAAACTATAGTTTTTGATTTATTTAAAAGTTCGGCGGAGTTTTTCGAATTATTGTTCTGATGTTTGGCGATATATAATTAAATTTTTAGTTTCTCTAAAGTATATTTACCCGATATTGCTTCCCCTAAATATTAATTTTCTAAAAATTCAACTTATTTTCCCACAAAAAAAGCACCTACAAATGCAAGTGCCTATTTCTTCCCCATGAAAAGCGAAACGGAGTTTATTAAAATCGATATTAAAACAAGCACCCAAAGCGCAGTGCTTATTGTCGGTACTGTGTCCATGAGAGCGCTCCAGTCTTTTTCGGCGACGTCTCTCGCCGCACTCGAGTAGAATGCGCACACGGTTAGAGCTGTGAACGACAGGCTCAAAAATCTATACAGTTCCGCGCTTTTCTTTTTCAGTGTAAAAACAATGTTTAAAACGGCGAATATTATTGCCGCAATTCCTAAAACAATTACCATGTTTCCCCCTAATTTTAATTCTTAAAAATTTATAATAACTACAATCCCTGCAATGAGTAGCACCGCTCCAATTGCAAGTTCAATTTTTCCAACTTTTTTCGCATATTCCTCTGTTTTTCTTCCCGCTTTTAAATCCGATTCGAAGCCGTTTATCAAATCATATCTTTTTTTCGAGTAGATTAAGTATCCGAATGTGAGAAACGAAACTCCGAGAAGGATCAGCATGATTTTTAAGATTAACATATTTACTCTCCTTTATTTTATTATACCACAGTCAGTGCATTATTTCACGTACAACATATTCATAAATTAATCACAATCGAAAAGCGCAGTTAATTCTTAGATAGTTACGATTTTACTGTGTTTTATTTGTCCTATTCAACAAGATGTTTTAAGTATCCATAGCCTTCCTCGTCCATTTTTTCGAGCGGAATGAATTTGAGTGCGGCGCTGTTTATGCAGTATCTTAGTCCGCCTTTATCTTTCGGTCCGTCGTCGAACACGTGTCCCAAATGCGAGTCGCCGGATCTGCTTTTAACTTCGGTCCTTTCCATATTGTGCGAGTTGTCTTTGTTGTATTTTAACACATCTTTTGAAATCGGCTTTGAAAAAGACGGCCATCCGCAACCAGAGTCGAATTTGTCGGTCGAACTGAAAAGCGGCTCGCCTGTAACGACGTCAACATAGATTCCCTTTTTGTGGTTATCCCAAAATTCATTGTCGAATGCGGGCTCAGTTGCGCTTTCCTGGGTGACTTTGTATTCTTCGTCGGTCAAGTTTTTCCTTATTTCATCCTCCGACGGCTTTTTGTATTCGTCCTCGTCGATTATCACTTCATTTGCCTTTGAAAGGTCGATGTGACAATAGCCCTTCGGATTTTTCACCAAATAGTCTTGGTGATAATCTTCGGCATTATAAAAATTGTCCAACTTTTTTACCTCAACAACAATTTCGTCATCATATTTTTTCTGTTCTTTTTTAAGTTTCTCAACAATTATATCTCTGTCGGAGTCGTTGACATAATAAATTCCCGAACGGTACTGCGTGCCTTCATCATTTCCCTGTTTATTGAGGCTTGTCGGGTCCACAACCATCAAAAAATAACTGAGGAGTTTATCGAGCGAGATTTTTTTCGGCTCATATTGCACCTTCACAGTTTCAGCGTGCCCCGTTTCTCCCGTAGACACTTCTTCATACGTCGGATTTTCGGTTTTACCGTTCGCATATCCACTCGTCGCATCGTAAACACCGTAAATCTTTTCCATATATCCTTCGATTCCCCAAAAGCAACCGCCTGCAAAGTAAATCGTCTTTAAATCACTTGCGTCGATAGTTTCTTTCGTTTTATTTATTTTCGGATTTTTATTCTGTTTTATACAACCCACAAGAATGATTGCCGCCAAAAGAATTGCGACAAGTTTATATTTATTTCTATTCATATTATCAACCTCTTTTTTATATTTATACCCTGAGAAGTGTAAAATCAGTTAAGAGCGACAGATTTATCCGGCTCCGGCAAAAGTTCCAATTTTAACTCTCCCACAATTTATCATATCCAAAATAAACTCCAAAGTTTCATTCCAACAAAAAAGGGCGTTTAGCCGCCCAATTTATTTTTTATTTCTTTCAAATTCTTCCTCATAGTCACAGTCCAAGCATTTTATGAGATTCGTTTTCGCCTTTTTCCTTTCGGTCAATACTCCGCCGCATTTCGGGCATTTCTTTTCGATTGGAAGGTCGAATGATGCAAAGTCGCATTCCGGATATTTGTTGCAACCGTAGAAGACTCTGCCTCTTTTGCTCTTTCTTTTAACGATATCGCCCTTGCCGCACTTCGGACACTTGATTCCGATTTTGTCCTCAATCGGTTTTGTATTTTTGCATTCCGGGAATCCCGGGCACGCAAGGAATTTTCCATAAGGCCCTTGTTTAATGACCATCATTCTGCCGCAAAGTTCGCATTTAACATCCGAGACTTCATCTTTTATCTCGATTTTTTCCATCTCTTCTTCCGCAACTTTCAAGTCTTTCTCGAAAACTCCGTAAAATTCCAGCAATGCTTTGTTCCAATCTTCTTTGCCTTCTGCAATTTTGTCCAAGACTACTTCGAGTTCAGCGGTGAATTTGACGTTTATAATCGATGGAAAATATTCTACAAGTATTTCGTTTACAAGTTCACCGAGCTCCGTCGGTTTTATGCTCTTGTTATCGATGACGACATATGCCCTGTTCACGAGTGTAGAGATTGTCGGCGCATAGGTCGACGGTCTTCCTATTCCGTCGCTTTCCAACGTTTTGATTAAGCTCGCTTCGGTGTATCTTGCCGGCGGTTTTGTGAATTGTTGTTCTTTTGTGAATCTTTCGTGCGAAAGAAGAGTTCCCACTTTAAATCTGTTTAAGTCGATGTCCGTGTAGCCCGGTTCGATGCCCGAGGCTTTCATATATCCGTCAAAAGTGAGTTTGTTTACAACATTTTTAAAGATGTAGTCGCCGTTTTGTAGCGTAACTTTCGTCGAGATGACTTTTGCCTTTGCCATTTGCGACGAGACAAATCTTTCCCAAATGAGTCTGTAGAGTTTGTACTCCGCATCCGAAAGATATTTTTTCATCATCGACGGCGTTCTCATAACGTCGGTCGGACGAATCGCTTCGTGCGCATCTTGAGTATTTTTGCCCTTGTTCACATAGTGCTTCGGTCCTTCGTAATACTCTTTACCGAATCTATCGACGATAAATTCACCCGCAGCTTGGATTGCTTCCGGTGCAATTCTTCTCGAGTCGGTTCTCATATATGTGATAAGCCCGATTTCTTCTCTTCCCACTTTCACACCTTCATAGAGCTTTTGCGCAATTTGCATTGTAAAGCCCGATTTGAAGTTCAATCGTCTGTTCGCATCTTGTTGCAAAAGCGAAGTTGTGTACGGAGATTGCGGACTCTTTTGTCTGTTATTTTTGCTGTTTTCAATAACTTTGTATTTATTTTCACTGCAATACTTTTCTATCTTTTTTGCAGTTTCTTCATTCGGAACTGTGAGCGCTTTGGCTTTTCCGTTTTCCATGATTTGCTTTAAATCAAACCACAAGTCTCCATTTTTCTCAAACGAAGATTTAAGATTCCAATATTCAGTCGGCTCAAACGCTTTGATTTCGTCTTCGCGTTTACAAATGAGCATGAGCGCAACCGATTGCACCCTTCCGGCGGAGAGTTTGTTTTTAACTTTTTTCCACAAAAGCGGACTTATGCTGTAGCCCACAACTCT
Source organism: Ezakiella sp. (assembly GCF_034180565.1). Classification (NCBI taxonomy): domain Bacteria; kingdom Bacillati; phylum Bacillota; class Tissierellia; genus Ezakiella; species Ezakiella sp. The sequence continues at coordinate 19,746 of NZ_JAXFOB010000010.1, forward strand.
GTCCACAACACGTCTTGCCTGTTGGCTGTCGACGAGGTCCAAGTCGATTTCTCTCGGAGATTTTATCGACTCCAAAATCGAGCGCTTTGTAATTTCGTTGAAAACAATTCTGTTCTTTTGCCCCTCCACATCGAGCACTTTTGAAACGTGCCACGCGATTGCTTCTCCCTCTCTGTCGTTATCTGTTGCGATGTAGATTTTAGACGACTTTGCAGCCGCTTTTTTTAAATCGCTGATAACGGGTCCTTTTCCGCGAATGGTTATATATTCAGGCTCGAAAGTTTCCATGTCGACTCCCATGCGTGAGCGCGGGAGGTCTTTTATGTGTCCCTTTGTTGCCAATACTTTTTTATCTTTTCCCAAAAATCTTGAGATAACTCGCGCCTTTGTAGGCGACTCAACTATAAATAAATCCAATTGATCACTTCCAATATATTCTTCAAAAACTTATATTAACAGAAAATTAATAAAAATGCAAATCATTTCATTTTTAACATATATGTGCCGCGTCTTGTCGAAACTATGAAGTCCATAAGCTCGAGTTCCGCAAGTGTGACTTGAAGCGTTGTGACGTCAAGTCCGGTTCTCGCTATAAGTTTGTCGACGTTTGCTTCGCCGTTTTGAAGTTCGTTTATGATTAAATTTTGCACATCTGTAAAATTCGTGCTCTTGTTTTCTTTTTTCGGTTCAGCAAAATCTCGAAGTTCGCGAATTTCCGACACAATGTCCTCAACACCCATGACGAGTTTTGCACCGTCTTGTATGAGCTTGTTCGTCCCCTTCGAATAGATACTGTTTATGTTTCCCGGAATCGCAAAAACGTCTCGTCCTTGCTCTGCGGCAAACGACGCCGTGATAAGTGTGCCCGACTTTTCCTTCGCTTCCACAACGACAACGCCCAAAGAAAGTCCGCTTATAATCCGATTTCGTCTCGGGAAATTGTACGGCACTCCCTTCATCTTCGCCGGAAACTCCGTTATAACCGCGCCTTTTTCGGAAATTTCTACATATAGTGCCTTGTTTTTCTGCGGATAAATAACGTCGATGCCCGTTCCCATAACCGCAATCGTTCGATTGTTTTCTTTAAGAGCCGCACGATGAGCGATTGAGTCCGCTCCGTCCGCCATTCCCGAAACAACAGTTATTCCAAGCTTTGAAATCTCGCTTGCAATAAACTTCGTCGCTTCTTTTCCGTAGTCGCTCAAACGCCTCGAGCCGACAATCGCAAGTGCGATGTGGTCTTCCGGTTTCAGCTCGCCTTTGATATATAAAATCTGCGGCGCATCTTCGATATTTTTCAAACTGTACGGATAGTCTTCGTCTTCGATTGTCATAACGCGAACACCGAGATTCCTGTAATATTCTTTTGTCCACTCGAGCTTGTCGTAGTTTTTATTTTCTAAAATATAATCGATATCTTTTTCCTTCAAAATTTCGAGACTTAAAAAATCATTCTTCGTCATTTCGAAAATTTCTGAAATGTTTTCGAGATTGTCTTTTAGCGCAATGATTTTCTTGTTCGACAAATTTATAGAATTTAAAAAGATATATGCATCACAATTTGAATAAGCCATGTCTAAAAATATTTCGAGTCGAAAGACCTGTATCTCAGGGCTTCGAGCACATGCTCTGTCTTGATTTCGTCAGACTCCGCAAGGTCCGCAATAGTTCTTGAGAGTTTCAAAATCTTGTTGTATGCACGCGCACTGAATTTGTATTTTTTGTACGCCATATCCAAAATTTGCGTTTCCGCTTCGCCCAAATGTATAAACTTCTTTATTGCCTTGCCGTTTAGCTCGGCATTGTTTGTGATGCCGATGTCCTTGTATCTTTCGATTTGACGGTTTCTCGCCTTGTTTACACGCTTTCTGATTTCTTTCGACGTTTCCGCCGGCTTGTCGCTCTTGAGTTCATCATATTTTACCGCATTCACTTCGACGTGAATATCAATTCTGTCGAGAAGCGGATTTGAAATCTTTCCTAGATATCTGTCGATTTGACTTTGCGTGCAAGTGCAATTGTGGTTCGGGTCCCCATAATATCCGCACGGACAAGGGTTCATCGAGGCAACGAACATAAAATTCGCCGGATATTTTATCTGTGCGTTTATTCTCGAAATGCTTACAACTTTGTCTTCCATAGGTTGTCTTAAAACTTCGAGAGTGCTTCTTTGAAATTCCGGAAGTTCGTCAAGAAAGAGAACTCCGTTGTGCGCAAGGCTCACTTCGCCCGGCTTCGGAATGCGACCGCCGCCCACGATTGAAACTGAGCTTGCGGTGTGGTGTGGAGATCTGAATGGTCTCGTGCGCATGAGTCCCGTTTCCTTTAAAAGTCCGCTTACGCTATATATTTTTGTGCTTTCGATTGATTCTTCAAGAGTCATATCCGGAAGAATTGTCGGAAGTCTTCTCGCCGCCATGGTTTTTCCGGAACCCGGCGGTCCGATAATAAGTATATTGTGGTTTCCTGCCGCTGCAATTTCAAATGCTCTCTTCAGATTTTCCTGGGATTTTATTTCCGAAAAATCCACGTCGTATTCCGGCTCAAGGTCCATCGGCTCAACAATGTGTGACGGTGCGATTTCAATATTGCCGTTTAAAAAGTCGACCGTGTCCTTTAGGGTTTTCACAGGATATACTTTTACGTCGTCAAGAATCGAGCATTCCATTCGATTTTCATATGGAACTACAAATTTCTTAAATCCCATATCCCTCATCGATAGAACCATCGGGAGCACCCCGTCAATCGGAACAATTTTTCCGTCGAGTCCGAGTTCGCCCAAGAAAACAAAGTCGTCAGTGCGCCTTTCTTCGATTACACCGTCGGCTTCAAGGATTGAAATTGCAATAGGAAGGTCCGTGTGCGAGCCTTCTTTTTTTATGTTTGCAGGCGAAAGATTTATTGTGATTTTCTTTTGCGGAAAACGAAATCCGCTGTTAAAAATCGCCGCTGTACATCTTTCTCTGCTTTCGTTTATCGCCTTGTCCGCAAGGCCCACTATAGTAAAATTGCATTTTGCCTGTGCAAGGTCGCATTCGACTTTTAGCTCCGCGCCGACAATGCCAAGTAAAACTGCACTTCTTATGCTTGAATACATAACTCCTCCATCATCTATAACTATAAAATGCGTTTTCAATATGATTTATATAATTCTCATCGAAAACAATTTCCACAATGTCAAATCTGACCGTTATATCCGACCAATTCATTTCTCTCATAAAGCCGTCCGAAACGTCGACAATGTGACGAATTTTTTCATCGTCGACGGCGTCCTGCGGATTTCCGAACATACGATTTTTTCTCGCTTTCACCTCGACAAAAACGAGAAATTCGTCCTTAATCGCAATTATGTCCACTTCGCCGTAGCGGTTACTATAATTTCTTTTAAAAATCATATAACCTTGCTTTTCTAAGTATTCGGCTGCCATATCCTCCCCGAGATTTCCTACAATTTTGTTGTTTGATTTCATAGCTTCACCTTGAAACTTTCTCTGTGAATAGGTGTTCTTCCATATTTTAAGATCGCTTCACGATGGGCTTTTGTGCCGTATCCCTTGTGCTTTAAAATGCCATACTCCGGATACATCTTGTCCCAACCGTAGCAGAGTCTGTCCCTCGAAACTTTCGCAATGATTGAGGCGGCGGCAATGTTGTACGAGAGATGGTCGCCGTGTATAATCGAAAGCGTTTTGTACGGAATGTCGAGCTTCACCGCATCCACAAGAACTATGTCAGGTTGAACTATCCTCGCTGCTTCATTGAGCGCTCTTTTCATCGCAAGCTTTGTCGCATTTAAAATATTTATTTCGTCAATCTCCTCTTTCGAAGCGCTTCCAAGTCCAACTGCACACGCTCTTTTGTAAATTTCGTTAAAATACATATTGCGCTTTTTTTCGGTCAGCTTTTTCGAGTCGTCGATTCCGACGATGTAGTTATTCTTTTTCATGATGACCGCTGCGCAAACAACATCGCCCAAAAGCGGTCCGCGGCCGACCTCGTCTATGCCGCAAATATATGTTTCATCGAGCGATTCTTCAATATATCTCATCGACCGACTCCAATGTCAAATTGCCGAGAACGCCTTTTCTGAATTCGTCGACCAAAATCGAGCCGGCTCTTGAGTAGTCATACTCGCCGCCTTTTATTAGTGCGCCGCGTCTTTTTGCAATTCCCTCGAGTACTGCGAGCGGTTCTTCCGATTCGTCAACTCCGTATCTGTTGTTTAGAAGTCCCGGATAGCGAGTTTGCAAAATCTTTATCATTAAAAGCGCCGTTTCCGCCGCATCCACTTCTGATGTGTCAATCGAATTTAAAACTTCGAGATTTGTCACTCTGTTCTCTTCGCTCCTGCTCATCATCAAAATGCCAGGCGTGTCCAAAAGAAGAATGTCTTCCCCTGTTCGCACCCACTGCATATTTCTCGTGACCCCCGGAGTGTTTCCGACTTTCGTGCTCTTTGTGCCCTTAAATGCATTCAAAAAACTCGACTTACCGACGTTCGGCATTCCGACAACCATGACCTTCATCTCGAAATTTTCACGCTTTGTCTTTTTGTTTTCGAGAATATCTTGTTTCACATCTTTTAAAAATCGCTTAAACGATGAAATGTCTCTTTTGTCAAAAGTATTTATCGCAAAAGCACTGAAGCCGTCCTCGCGAAAATTCTTCAGCCACTTCGCCGTCTCGTCTTTGTCAGCCAAATCTTTTTTTGTCATAAGTAAAATATGTTCCTTATTTTCCGCAATCTTTTCAACATAAGGATTCTTTGTGCTATAAGGCATTCTCGCATCAATGACTTCAATGACAACATCAACCAGTTTAATCTTTTCTTTAATTTCGTCCAACGCCTTTTTCATATGGCCGGGATACCAACTCATAAATGCCTCCTTCAGCAAAATAAAAATAAGTATATTAAAAGGATGAACCTATGCATAAAGATACTTCGGCTCATCCTTATAATTAAAATTTGATTTCTTTAACCTTAGCAGCTTTACCTTGACGGCCTCTTAAATAGAAGAGTTTAGCTCTACGTACATGACCTTTTCTTACAACTTCCAATTTTGCAATTCTTGGGGAGTGTAAGAGGAATGTACGTTCTACACCTACACCATAAGAAAGTCTTCTTACAGTAAATGTTTCTTGAACTTGTCCGCCTTGGCGTTTGATAACTGTACCTTCATAAACTTGGATTCTTTCTTTTTCACCTTCAACGACTTTGTAGTGAACTTTAACAGTGTCTCCAACTCTAAATTCAGGAATATCATTCTTTAACTGTTCTTGATTAAGTGCATTAATAACGTTCATCATATCCTCCTTCCTTCATTTTTATAATGAAATTTCTAATTTCTTTGTCTTCAAATTTATCCGCATCCAATTCTTCAATCAAATCCGGACGCAATCTCTTTGTAAGTTTTATACTTTCCATCAAATTATATTTATCAACCAGCTTGTGGTTGCCGGAAAGAAGTATATCCGGTACTTTGAATCCGTTGAAATCATATGGTCTCGTATATTGAGGATGCTCCAATAAACCGTGATAAAAAGATTCTTCGGTGTAAGAATCCTCCGATTTAAGAAGTCCCGGTAACAACCTTGATACTCCGTCAATGAGCATCATCGCCGGTAATTCCCCTCCTGTCAGGACATAATCCCCAACACTTAATTCGAGATTCACATAATTGTCAATAATTCTTCTGTCGACGCCTTCATAGTGTCCACAAAGTATTGTCATTGCCGGAAGTTTCGAAAGTTCATTCAAGACTTCCTGGTTGATTGTCTTTCCGTGCGGCGACATATAAATCACCGTTCCCGGATTTTCAATCGACTTAAGAGCGTCGTATATCGGTTGACAGCACATCAACATTCCGTTTCCACCGCCGTATGGATAATCGTCGGTGCGCTGATTCGGGTCATCCGAAAAAGCACGAATATCGACTGAATTAATACTAACAATTCCCGCCTCAACCGCTCGTTTAATCATCGAGTAGTCCTTTATGGAATCCGTAAAAGACGGAAAAGTTGTCAAAATATTTATATCCAAGGTATCAATCCTTCCACCGGTTTAAAATTTACTCTCTTTGACTTTGTGTCGACATCTTCAAAAAAAGCCTTTACAAACGGAACCATTGCCTCATCTTCGCCATTTGTTATGACAAAAATATCTTGCCCCGGTCCATTTATAACATCCTTCACCTCTCCGATTTCCTTTTCTCCTACAAAAACTTTGATACCAATCAAATCGTTTACAAAAAATCTTCCGTCTTGCAAACTGTTTTCGTATTCATCTTCGGAAACATAAATCGAATAACCGATTCTCTTTTCAATTTCGTCAATAGAATCGACGCCTCTTAGTTTAACATAGAGACTTTTCTTTTTGGTCCAAACGTCTTCAATTTCAAAGCTCTCGCTCATTCCGAAAATAAACATCTCCGTAAATTCAAAGAACTGCTCATTTTTGTCGACCGACGGCATGACTTTGAAAGCGCCTTTAAGACCGAAAGGTGAAGCGATTTTTCCAACCTCTCTGAGATTGTTCACTAATCGACTATCTCCACAAAAATATTTTTGCCGGATTCATTTTTGGAAGCACGTGCAATAGTTCTTATGCTGTTTGCAATTCTTCCTCTTTTGCCGATAACTCTTCCCAAATCTTCATTTGCGACCTTGAGAAAATAAGTAATCTCTCTTTCCTTTTCTTCTTCTGTAATTTCAATGGCTTCGGTATTTACAACCAAATTACTTACAATATGATACAATAAATCTTTCATATTTCACCTATTCTTCTGTTTTTTCAGCTTCTTTTTCTGCTGAAGCCTTTTCTGCTTTCTTATCGCCGGTTACATTATAAGTTTTCAAGAGATAATTTACTGTGTCTGTCGGTTTTGCACCAACGCCGATCCAGTATTCAACTCTTTCCTTATCAATCTTGCAAGCCTTAGGTTCGCTTACCGGATTGTAAAAGCCGATTTCTTCAATAAAACGTCCGTTTCTAGGTGCTCTTGCGTCTGCAACAACAACTCTGTAATATGGTCTTTTCTTTGAACCCATTCTCTTTAATCTGATTTTAACTGCCAAATCATTCACCTCCTCAAAATCTATTACCTATTTAAAAAATGGAAATCCCATTTTGCCAGGTTTCTTTTTCTTTGTCATATTGCCGAATTTCTTCATCATCTTCTTTGTGTCTTTAAACTGTTTCAAAAGCTTTTGAACTTCGACAGGTGACGTTCCGGACCCATTTGCGATTCTCTCTTTTCTCGAAGCATCAATGATGTCGGGCTTTGCCCTTTCCATCGGAGTCATACTTCTTATTATCGCCTCAATGCGTGCCATTTGTTTTTCGTCAACTTCAATATTGCCAAGCGCCTTGCTGTTCATTCCCGGAATCATTCCCATGATGTCCTTTATCGGTCCCATCTTCTTTAGAGCCGCCATTTGTTCGAGGAAATCGTCAAATGTAAAACTCATGTCGCGCATTTTTTGCTCGAGTTCTTCGGCTTTCTTTTGGTCATAAACCGCTTCCGCTTTTTCAATCAAGCTCAAAACATCGCCCATGCCGAGAATTCTTCCGGCGAGTCTGTCCGGTTTGAAGGACTCGATTTTGTCGAGCTTTTCACCAGTTGTTATGAACTTTATCGGCTTGTCGACGACCGACCTGATACTAAGTGCGGCTCCGCCTCTTGCGTCACCGTCGAGCTTTGTAAGAACAACGCCCGTAATCGATAAACTTTCATCGAATGTCTTTGCAACATTTACGGCGTCTTGCCCCGTCATCGCGTCGAGCACAAGTAATACTTCACTTACAGGCACAGCTTTTTCAATGTCTTTAAGCTCTTCCATCAAAGTTTCATCGATGTGGAGTCTTCCCGCCGTGTCGACCAAAATTACGTCGTGGTTTTCTCTCTTTGCGTATTCATACGCTTCGAGAACAGTTTTCGACGGAGTTTGAGTTCCTCTTTCAAAAACCGGAACTCCGACTTGTTCACCTACAACTTGAAGTTGTTTAATTGCCGCAGGTCTATAGATGTCAACTCCGACCATAAGCGGTCTCTTGTTGTCCTTCTTTAAAAGCCCTGCAAGCTTTGCTGTTGTTGTGGTTTTACCGGCACCTTGAAGACCGCACATCATGATTACTGTAGGCTTTCTTGAAAAATCAAGCTTCTCTTCCTTGCCGCCCATGATATTTGTGAGCTCTTCATTTACAATTTTTATAACTTGTTGAGCCGGTGTGAGGCTTTCCATAACCTCTTTTCCGATTGCCCTTTCCTTGACGGTTTTGGTAAAGTTCTTAACAACTTTAAAGTTTACGTCCGCCTCCAAAAGAGCCATCTTTACTTCTCTCATTACCATGTCGACATCTTTTTCGTTCAGCTTGCCCTTTCCGGTAATCTTCGAGAGACTGGATTGTATTTTTTCACTTAAACTTTCAAACATATAATCACCTTTAATCAAATTTCATCGAGCATACTTAGAATTGCAAAAATTTCTTCTTCAACATCTGTCGGTAAATCTTTTTTCTTTACAGAGTTATTATATAAATTCTCAAGTTTATCTTTTGCACTTTCTATAATATAAAAATTTCTCGCAAGTTTCAGATTCTCTTCGAATTTTTCGAGATTTGAAACTCCGTTTTTGATATTTGTCGAAACTGCCTGTTTGCTTATGCCAAGCTCTTCCGCAATTTCAATCATTGTCAAATCGTCATTGTAATATAGATCAAGTGCTTCTCTTTGTCTGTCGGTCAAAAGCTCCTTATAAAAATCATAGAGCTTTCCCAACTCAAAATATTCTATCATAACAACAACCCCTTGTCAACCTTTTTTGTTGACATAGATATAATATCAGATAAACCAACGCTTGTCAATACTTTTTTTGCATTTTTCATAAATATTTTAAAATTACTCAAATATTGCATTTACAAAGAGTTCCGGCTCGAAAGGTTGAAGGTCGTAAATCGATTCGCCGACTCCGACAATCTTTACCGGAATTTTTTCTTCGTATTGGATTGGAATTATAACTCCGCCCTTTGCGGTTCCGTCAAGTTTGTTTAGAGAAACACCGGTAATGTCCGCAGCTTCTTTAAATTCCTTAACTTGGAGAAGCGCATTTTGTCCCGTCGTTGCGTCGAGCGCCAATATAACTTCCATCGTCGCATCCGGCATCTTCTTGTCAATAATTCTCTTTACCTTGTTGAGTTCGTTCATGAGGTTCACTTTGTTGTGAAGACGACCGGCAGTGTCTATAATCGTTATGTCAATATTATTTTTTAGTGAATAATCGAGTCCGTCAAACACAACTGCCGCCGGGTCCGCACCTTCTTTTTGGCTAATGATTTTAACGCCCGCTCTCTCGCCCCAGACTTCGAGTTGCTCAATTGCGGCAGCTCTAAATGTGTCGGCAGCGATAATTGCAACGCTCTTTCCCTCTTGTTTGAATTGATATGCAAGCTTTCCGCAGGTCGTCGTCTTTCCGACTCCGTTAACGCCCACAAGCATCAAAATCGCCGGTGACGGTTCGAGGTGCAGATAATTGTCTTCGATATGTTCATCCATAACTTCCAAAATAATTTCTTTTAAAAGTTCTTTTGCTTCCGAAGTTTTGTGTATGCCTTTGTCGACAATTCTTTCTTTCAAAATATCGATGATTGTCATTGTTGTCGATGCGCCGATATCCCCCATAACCATAACTTCTTCGAGTTCTTCGTAGAAATCATCGTCGATATCATTCTCGGTAAACACAGAGTTTATTTGATAGCTGAAATTCTTTCTGGTCTTGTTAACGCCCTTCATAAATCTCTTGAACACACTTTCCTTTGTGTCTTTCAGCTCTTCTTCTTTATCAGTATTTTCAATTTCTTTTTTTACCGCCGCGTGAATGAATTCTTTTTTCGGCAGTTCATGCTTTTCTTCAAAAACTTCTTTTTTCGGTTCTTCTTTTATTTCTTCGCGCGTCTCAATCCTCGGAGCCGGCTCGGATTGCTTTTCTTCAAAAACTTTACTTTTAACAGGTTCTTCCTTATTTTCAGAAAATTCTGTTTTTTTGTTTTCGGTTTTTAATGCATCATCTTTAGTTTCAATTTTCTTTTCAAAAGTCGGCTCATTTTTTATTTCGTGAGACTCGGTTTTCTTTTGAAAACTCGGTTCATTATCAAATTCATGAGTCTCGGTTTTCTTTTCAAAAATCGGCTCCGACTTTTGGGGCTCTTCAACTTTTTTTGTTGACTCTTCTATTACTTCTTCAATCTTATTTTCTTCATTATCTTTTTTCTTCGAAAATTTATTTTTAAACCAATTAAACATTCGCTCTCTCCTTAATTTTAGATTATATTTCATTATACATTAAATAGTATTTCTTTTCAATGATTGCGCGCATAAAAAAAGCGACATCTCTGCCGCTTTCATCAAAATATTATTATTTATTTATTCTTCTTCATATTCTTCAATTCTCATGCTTATGATATCGCTTATACCCTTCTTTCTCATGCAAACACCATAAATCGTATCCGCAACTTCAAGAGTCGGTTTTCTGTGTGTGATAATTAAGAATTGGCTGTCTTCGCTCAGCTTTCTTAGGAAATTTGTGTAACGCATAATGTTTGCATCGTCGAGCGCCGCATCAATTTCGTCAAGAATACAAAAAGGCGACGGTTTAAGTTTTAAAAATGCAAAGAGAAGTGCCATTGCAGTCAAAGTTTTTTCTCCGCCCGACAAAAGGCTAAGCTGTTGTTCTTTCTTTCCCGGCGGTTTTGCAATGATTTGTATTCCTGTGTTTAACGGGTCGTCCGGGTCCGTCATCGTTAGATCCGCTTTTCCACCGTTAAATAGTTCTTCAAATACATATTTGAAGTTGTTTCTTATTTCTGCAAATGCTTCGTTAAATTGCGCCTTCATATCGCGATTTATCTTTTTCAAAATCGAAAGTAAGTCGTCAATAGAATCCTTACAATCCGAAATTTGTTTTTCATAGAAAGTCTTTCTTTCAAGCGCTTCCTTATATCCCGCAATTGCCGACATATTGACCGGTCCCATCAATTCAATCTTAGAATTTATTTCATTTATATTTTGTGTGAGCTCTCTTAAAGACGCCGTTTCTCTTTCACTTACAATAAATTCGTCGTATGAAATATTATATTCATTCAACAAATCATTCTTTTTTATCTCGAGGTTTTCATCAATTCTCGCAATTTTTAAATTGTCGGAATTTATTTTTTCATTTATGCCCGTGATGTTTTCTCTTATAGAGTCCTCTTGAATCGAGAGAGTTTCAAACTTCGCCCTGAGTTCATTTCGCTCTTTGTAAAGTTCATTTGTTTTTGAGTCGATTAATTTTTCCTTTTCCTCAAACTCGGTCATACTCTTGAAGAATGAATCCCTGGTTTTACCTTTTTCTTCGAGCATATTCTCGCTCTCTTCAAGAGTCTTCTTCATATTTTCGATTTCAATTTCCAAATTCTTCACATGCAAATTGTTCTCATCAATTCTCGACTGCGCATTTTCCTTTTTATACAAAAAGAGCTTTATATTGTTTTCCTTTTCGTTTAACTCCCTCAAAGATTCGTCAGCCGACTCCTTAAATTTCTCGAACTCGGATTTGTAGCTCTCGTATTCCGACTTCGATTTCGCATATGCTTCGTCCGAAATCTCATCAATCAAAATCGAGCTCTTTTCGGCATTAATCTTTTTTAATTCCTCCAAAAGTCCGGCTTTTCTCTCTTCGAGTGCGCCGAGTTTGTCTTCCATAAGATTTTTCTCGTTCTGATCTTTAGCAAATTCGTTTTTATAATTTTCGTAATCTCGAACGCTCGAGTCATACTTCTCCTTGAAGCTGTTGAAATTATTTATTAACGCTTCTGCATCGCCCAATTTTTTAAGAGCCCCTTCATTCGCGCTTAAATCCGTTTTTAGCGCCTTGATTTCGTTTTTGATAGAGAGAGGTGTGATTTGCTCTTTCTTCCCTTCACCGCCGGTTATAGAGCCGGAAAAGTGGAGGAACTCTCCGTCAAGTGTAACGATGCTCGAATTGTATTCGCGGCGTTTTAAAGTTGCGCTTTTTAAATCTCTAAAAATCACAATCGGACCCAAAACGCTCCTTATAAGATTTTCGAGTTCCGGACTTGTTTTAACATGGTCCGCCGCATAACCGAGACAGTCCTCGTCAGGTTTCAACGCTTTAAAATTTGCCGGCTTGTTGTAAAGCTCGAGCGGTAAAAATGTCGCCCTTCCGAATTTATTGGTCTTTAAAAACTCAACCATTTCCTTGGCGTCGTTTTGCGTTCTCGTTATTATATAATTTAATTTTGCACCGAATGCAGTTTCAATCGCCTTTGTGTACTTCGAATCGACGTCGATATTGTATGTGACTTCGGCGAGATACCCCTTGTCGTTTTTAAACTTTTCGTTCACTTTTTTGTTTGAAAATCCCGAAAGTTGATACTGCTCCAAAATATTGTTTTTGAGTGCAAGTTCGTATTTGTTATTTCTAATTTTGTTCTCAAGATTTTCTTTATTTCGGCTAAGCTCCTGCGCCTCTTTTTGCATGCGTGATAATGTTTCTCGAGATTCTTCGAGCGTTGCCTCAAGTTCTTTTAGAGATCCCCTTTTTTTCTCAAGACCTTCGCATAAATCTTCGAAATCTTTTTTCGAAATTTCGAGCGTACTCTTTAAATTTCGAAGAGAGCTTTCGAGAGTTTCGATTCTTTCATCGTAAAACTCCTCACGTTTTTTGTTCGAGTCAAAATCGAGTTTGCTTTTGTTGTATGAAAGATTTTCGCTCATCATCTTGTCTCTTAAAGCTTCGAGATTTTTCGACATCTCCTCTAGCTTTTCTGAAAGTTCGGCTCTCTCTTTCTTTTCGTCACTTGTGAGTCCGCCGTCACCTGTAGAACTTAATATAATAGACAATTCCTTGTTCGAAGTTTTATATTGCTCGATTTTTTCGAGATTCGTCTCGATCGTGCTCTTGAGAGTCGAAATGTCCGACTCGAGTCTTTTTATGTTTTCCGTTTCGAGCCTGTGGTTTCCCTTTGCCTCTGTAAAACTTCTGATGACTTCCATTTTTTCTTTCGAAACATTATCGATTACAATCGAGAGTGCGTCGATTTTTTTCTCGATTTCTTTCGAATCTTCTTTGAGTTTTACGATATTTTCATTTTCGCGCTTCTTGTCGTTTTCGTAAATCTCAATAGAATCCAGGAGTTTCTTTCTGTCGTCTGCGTTTTTAATTAAATTTTTGTACAACAAATCGAGCTCCAAATCTTTCTTTACTATTGCAAGCTCTGTATATTCCTTCGCTTTTGAACTTTCCGTCTTCAAGCGCTCATAATTCTTTTTTATCTCACTGTAAACATCCGTGAGTCTGTCGAGATCGTCATTTGCATTTTTTATTTTCGCAAGCGCTTCTTCTCTCTTATAACGGAATTTACTTATTCCGCTCGCCTCTTCAAAAATAAAACGTCTGTCCTCAGGCTTCGTCGAAAGCACATTGTCGATTTGCCCTTGACCGATAATGCTGTAGCCGTCACGTCCCAAACCCGTGTCCATGAAAAGCTCGCGCACATCCTTCAGTCTCACCTTGTTTTTATTTATGTAGTACTCGCTTTCCCCGTCGCGGTACACTCTCCTTGAAACAACGATTTCAGAGTATGGAAATCTTTCGAGTTCGCATTCGCTGAATTTTATTTCAACTTCCGCAAATCCTACCGGTTTGATATCGTCCGTTCCTGTAAAAATAACATCTTCCATCTTGTTTCCGCGAAGAGTTTTTACACTTGTTTCTCCCAAAACCCATCTTATGGCATCAGAAATATTGCTCTTGCCGCTTCCGTTAGGTCCGACAATAGCAGTAACTCCAGGAAAAAATTCAAGCTTTGTTGTATTCAAAAAACTTTTAAAACCCTTTATGGTCAATTCTTTTAGAAACAAAATAATCCCTCAACTTCAAAAAATAATCCGGCAGATATGTCCACCGGATAAATCAACACTTCTTAAATGCTCTTTTTAACAAAATTTATGCAATCGCCGATTGTTTCAATATTTTCCAAATCTTCATCATCCGCTTCGATATTAAGCTCAGTTTCAAGTGCCATAATAAGTTCAACCAAATCGAGCGAATCCGCATTCAAATCTTCTTTAAATGAAGTATTTTCATTTAGAGTGTTTGCTTCAACGCCAAATTGTGAAGCAATTGAATCGTAAATTCTCTTTTCAATATCCATTTTATATTTCTCCTTTAAATGAATTTTCTATCTTTTCAATCATATTGGACTCAATTGAGTTTTTTGCAACTACAATCGAATTGTATATCGCATGAACGTCAGAGCTTCCGTGCGCCTTGACAACAGTTTTCTTAAGTCCCAAAAGCGGTACCCCGCCGTATTGCGAGGAATCCAATATACTCATTTCCTTTTTTAATCCCGGCTTTGCAAGTCCTAAACCGATTTTTGTTAAAAAACTTTTCTTTGCCGAGTTCTTTAAAAGATAATTTGCAAATCTAAATCCGCCCTCAAGTGCTTTTACAATCGCATTCCCGGCAAAGCCGTCCATAACGACTACGTCAGCATCTCCGTCAAAAATATATCTCGCTTCCATATTTCCGACAAAATTCAAATCGCTGTTTTTAAAAAGCTGATATGCTTCCTTTGTAAGAGCGTTTCCTTTGTGCTCTTCGACGCCGTTGTTTAAAAGTGAAATGCGCGGATTTTTAATATTTAAAATCGACTCAGCATAACACTTTGCCATAACTCCGAATGAATAAAGCACATCCGGCGTAACGTCGACATTCGCCCCCATATCAATCAAAACAACGTGTCCCTTTTTTGTCGGGACATTTGTCGAGAGCGCCGCTCTTTTGATGCCCGGAATTCTTCCAACAATAAGCATACCGCCTGCGAGAACCGCTCCGGTGCTTCCGCCCGAAACAAATGCATCCACGCTTCCCTCTTTTAAAAGATTGAGTCCCACAACAATAGTGCTCTTCTTCTCTTTTCTTATGGCAAGCGCGGGATTTTCATAGTCCGGAGTGATCTCGGTTTCAGCCGGTACAAACTCAATGCCCGCTTCCTCGATCTTTTGTTTCAAACCGGGAAGACTTACAATTGCAACTTGAATATTCAAATCATTCTTGGCTTTTTTTGCCGCCTCGATGACAATCTCAGGTCCCTTGTCAAGACCACTCGAATCAAGTAAAATTTTCATACCGACCTCCATATATATTAATTATATGATAAAAATCATATTATTTCAAGCGTAAAAAAGAGCCGTACTTTTAACATCAAAAGTAAGGCTCCCAAACAAATTATTGTTCTACTGTAATAACTTCTCTTTTATTGTAATATCCACAGTGTGGGCATACTCTATGCGGTCTCTTAGGTTCTCCGCATTCCGGGCATTTCATAACGCTAACTCTTGGAAGAGTGTAGGATGAAGCTCTTCTTTTGTTTTTTCTAGCTTTGCCCGTTCTTCTCTTAGGTACTGCCATAAATTACACCTCCTAAAAATTTATCAGTCAATAGGATATTATAAACTATTTTTTTGTATTTGTCAATAGTTTATTTATTTTCCGTAAGTCTTTTTGTATCTCTTGCAATCATAAGTTCTTCATTTGTAGGAATTGCCATTGCAATAACCTTTGAATCGTCTGTGCTTATGATAGCGTCTTTGCCTCTGACATTGTTCTTTTCTTTATCGACTTTAACGCCCATAAATTCGAGTTTCGAAAGAATTTGTTCTCTCATTTCGATTGAGTTTTCACCAACACCTGCTGTGAATACTATTACATCAACGCCGCCCATTTGTGTTGCGTATGCGCCGATATATTTTCTTACACGGTTAGCAAATTGATTTAGAGCGATTTCTGCTCTCTTGTTTTTGCCAACTTCAGCTTCGATGTCTCTGAAGTCTGATGAAATGCCTGAAAGAGCTAAAACACCGCTCTTTTTATTCATAACATTGTCCATTTCCTTTGGAGAAAGTCCTTCTTTTTCCATAATGAATGTAACAATTGCAGGGTCCATATCTCCACATCTTGTTCCCATACATACGCCTTCAAGCGGTGTGAGACCCATTGATGTGTCGATAACCTTGCCGTGGTCAACAGCAGCCATTGAGCTTCCGTTTCCAAGGTGGCATGTGATGATTCTTAAATCTTCACGTTTTTTGCCGAGCATTTCAGCAGCTCTCATCGAAACAAAATTGTGGCTTGTTCCGTGGAAGCCGTATCTTCTAACCTTGTATTTTTCATAATATTCATAAGGAAGAGCGTATAAATAATTTTCTTCCGGCATTGTTTGGTGGAAAGCTGTATCAAAAACTACAACATTCGGTACTTCAGGCATCAAACCTTGAATAGCTTCAATTCCCATAAGGTTTGCAGGATTGTGGAGCGGTGCAAGTGCGAAACATTCTTTGATTTCTTGTAAAACCTTGTCGTCTACAACAACTGAATCATTGAACTTTTCACCACCGTGAACAACTCTGTGTCCAACAGCATTGATTTCCTTCAAATCGGAAATTGCTCCGTGTTCTTTGTTTAAAAGTTCGTCCAAAACGAGTTTCAAAGCAACTCTGTGGTCCTTCATTTCAGTTTCAGTTACAAACTTTTCTCCGTCTTTCTTGTGTGTCAATTTCGAGCCTTCAATCCCGATTCTTTCAACTAATCCGCTTGCCAAAACATCTTCGTTTGCCATATCGATCAATTGATATTTTAAACTTGAGCTTCCGCAATTAATTACTAAAATTTTCATTTAAACACCCTTTCTTTATTTGAAATTAATCTCTCATATAATGATATACCAATTGTGATGAAAAATCAAGTGAAATAACGAAAAATAAACATTTTTTATAAATTTGCAATTAATTTATTTCAATTATATAATTATATGTGAAAGAGAGGATATTATGACGACACTTGGAATTGTTGCGGAGTTCAATCCGACGACCGATGGACACAAGTACATAATAAAAAAAGCACGCGAACAGTTTCCGGACGCCACAATTGTCGCAATCATGAGCGGCGACTACACGGTGCGCGGTGAATTTGCGATTTTTGACAAATGGACACGTGCGAAGTCTGCAGTTGACGCCGGAGTTGACATCGTTCTCGAACTTCCGGCAATCTACTCTTTAAACGGTGCGACAGTGTTTTCAAAAGAATCCGTTCGAATATTATCCGACACCGGAATCATTGACCTAATCTTTTTCGGCGCCGAACACGCCGACAAAAACTTTTTATCCGGTGCCGCAAAATTTACTTCGAAAAAAAGAAAGTCGCTTGAAAAGTTTGACGACAAAATCTCATACAACATGTTTCTTCGAGAAGAAATTCGAGAAAAATTCGGGATATATCCCGAAAGTAACGACTTGCTTGCGATAGAATATATCGAAAATCTTCCGAAAGAAATCGGATTCTTTCCGATAGAACGCGTTGTGAGCAACTACAACAGCACAGAACTTACCGGTTTTAGCGCAAGTCCGATACGTGAAAAGATAAAGTCGGAAGGCGGAATGCTTTTTAATGCAAACGACAAAATCTTTTCGTCGATTTTGATTGCCGCAATAAACGGAGACTTCGAAAATCTGGACGACTCCGATATCGCCCGCATAAGAACCGCCGCGTTTACTTCAAAAAATTTCGACGAATTTATCGAAAACGCATACCACAAAAGACTCTCACGCTCCCGCATAAAGAGGGAAACTTTAAAGGCGGTAATCGGAATGAAAAACAGCGACTATATAAACCACAAGACCACAAAATTCATTCGCCCTCTCGCCGCAAGCGAAAAAGGCATCGAAAAACTTTTGGAAATAAAGAATAAAGACGCGCTGATATTGAAGTATTCGGACATAAAAAAAGTTCCCGAAAAATCTCGAGAACTCTTTTATCTAAACGAAAAATTCACAGAAATCTACCACGCGTTCTATGACCGCAAGCGTTATACTGACAGAACGAGAAATATTTTCACAAACGAAGCCTGATAAAATCGGGCTTTTTATTCTTCTTTTATAATTTCTATAATAGGTTTTTGTAGAATTTTTCGAAGAGTTATATTATAAATAAAAATATTTATTACATAAACGAGCACTGACGAGATTAAGAATTCTAAATAACCAAATTCTTTGAGTAAAATTTTGAAATTAAATTTTTCCGAGAGTGATGACAAAATAAACATAAACACAAACGTTGCAACAACTGCAATTACAAACGATTTTATCTCCTCCGCAATAAATTCCTTTCTTAATAGCGTGTGAATCATTTTCTTATCCATTCCGCACGAATAAAGACTTCCTATTTCCCTCTCTCTACTCAAAAGACTGAGATTGATTGATGAATATGCGTTTGTGATATTTAAAACGATTATTATCGCTGAGATTACAAGTACAATAAGTTTAAACAATTGCGTAGACTTTTCCTGCTTTTCCTGAATTTCCATTCCGATTTCATAATTATAGCTCTCGCCTTTTGACAAGTTTTCATCAATTGTCTTCGAAATAAATGAATCAAGATTTTCAGAATTTAAATCATTTGTGTGTAGCCTCAGCACAAACGACGAACCTCCATACCTCGGCTCACTTTCTTCTCCAAACAGTTTAAAATATTCCTCAAAATTCGTATATATTAAAATTCCATAAGGTCTAAAATATGTTTCAAAGTCTTTTCTGTCACTTATAATACCGTCAATATGAATTTTCTTCTCCTCGCCATTATAAAGTTTTATTGAAAGTTCATCCGGCTCATCTATATACGAAACCATTTTTGCCTTGTAGTTCGGCTCATACATATCCGTCTGCACATTGTTAAAGAGTAAAATTTTACCCTTCTCTCCGCCCAACTTTTTAAATGCATAGTCATCAAGTGCAATTACATATCCGTCGAGCGATTCTTTTTCTTTAGATTTCATATATTTTTTGAGATTTTTATCCACATTTTTCGAGATAGCCTCATCCGATAAATCAAAATCGTATTTCACTGAGACGTATTTCTTTTTCGAAATATAACTCTTGTCATTTTGAACTCCATTAATGATTTTTTCAAAAACGGGCGGAATTTGATTTTTCCGACTATAATATTGTACCAAAATATTGTAACCGTCATCGTAAAAGTAGTAATCATTAAAATATAAGTTAATTGATAATGCAACAATGAAAAATGAAATTATTATAATCCCGATTGACGAAATATATCTTTGCGATTTTAAATTTGCCCTATTATTTTTACTTAGCTCCGACCAAATGTTTTCGCTTCTTCTCTTTTTAGATTCTTTGTAATCTATATTTCCTTTTATGCCGTCGATTATATTGATTTTAGACACTTTTCGTGCAGGAGAAATTATCGAAAGCAAAACCACAATAAATGAAATCGCAAGAATAACAACACTCAAAACTGCGTTAAATTCCACTTTTATAAATATTGAAGGCGCATCAACTCCGCGTATATATTTAAACAAAAAGATAATTCCAATAAAACCTATAATATGTCCGATTAATATCGGAATTATAGATATAAAAACCGCTTCCTTCGAAAGCATTTTATAGATTTGAAAATCCGTCGAGCCAATTGACTTATAGACAGAGAGTTCTTTTATTTTTTTGATTGCCCAAACCTTAAAAAGATTTCTTATAAAAAATACAAACAAAATTATTGTTACTAAAATAATGAATATTGTTACAATTTTTGATGCGATTTTTGTTGTGAAATCTCTGTCCGCGCTGTAATAATGCACAAGTGATTGGTTAAACCTTACACTCTCTGTTCGACCCAATACTTCATCTATATTTGACTCAATTGATTGACTGTTCTTATATGCATGCACAAAATCCTTGAATTTTAAAACCGGCACAAGACTCATATTTACATCCGGCATCATAAGTCCATAGGCGATTTTTGAATTTTTATTATATTGATTCTCATATATGCCGACAAGTTTTAAACTTTTCGTAAACTCGGTTTTAAAAGTTTCATTTTTTATAACTGCGTCTATCGGATTTATCGCTTCTCCGTTTATAATTCTTTTTCCAAAACTTATTTCGACTGTGTCACCTATTTTTAAATTATTGCTTTCACACACATCTTTTGAAAGCAAAATTTCATCCGTATTTTTCGGAAACTCCCCATCCAATAAATATGAAAATTCATGCATATTTATCGCATCTTGATCTTCATAAGAAATTGCAATCCTTGAGTCATTAATTAACGCTGAAGTATTTTCCGGGAGCACTCCACCTGCTAAAACCACATTTTCTACGTTGTTCAATTTTTTTATTTCTTCCGGCGTGAGCTTTTCTCCAATTTCGGCATGATAATAGTTATCTGAAAGCACTAATTTTTTGTTAGAATTTATATTTGAATATCCTTGATAAAATATAAATGTTATGAACGCGCTCATTATAAGTAGAGATATAAAAATCGGGAAATTCTTTTTATTCATTAATCTCATCTCCCGCTATTTTCCCGTCGACAATAGTTATGATTCTATCAGATTCAAGTGCCACACTTTCGTCATGTGTAACAAGAATTATTGTTTGATTCGAAGTGTGATTGAAATATTTAAGAATTTCAATTATTTCATTTGAGTTTTTGCGATCCAGATTTCCCGTTGGTTCATCCAATAGTAAAAGCGACGGTTCGTAAATCAAACTTCTTGCAATTGCAACCCTTTGATTTTGACCACCCGAAAGTTCGCTTGGAAAGTTGTTTAGCTTTTTTGAAATTCCAAGTTTGTTCACAATGTCATCGAAAAGCTCCGTATTTACCCGTCTTCCATCAAGTATAAGCGGCAGCTCAATGTTGTGTTTCACAGTCAAATTTGGAATTAGATTGTAAAACTGATAAACGATACCGACCTTTCTCCTTCGGAATAGCGCAAGCTCCTTTGAGTTGTAATTGGAAATATCAGTTCCTTCAATATAAATCTTTCCTTCGTTTGGACGATCCACCCCTCCAATTAAATGTAGGAGAGTCGACTTACCGGAACCACTCGGTCCAACAACTGCAATGAACTCCCCTCTTTCGATCGAAAAACTAACATCATCTACAGCATTTACAAGATTTTCCCCTTTGCCATACATCTTTTTTAAATTTTCTATTTTTAATATTTCCATAGAATTCTCCTTTCACTAACCCAATCTTACATAATGAAAGTGACTTTTCTGTGACAAGTGAAAATCATTTATAAAATTTCATCGAAAAAATCGCACCTTTTTCTCCATTCTTTACAGAAATTGTGCCGTTGTTTTTTTCGACAATTGTCTTCGCCATATTAAGTCCGATTCCGAAACCGCTTGAATCAGGTGATTTATAAAAACGTCGAAAAATCTTCTTAAATTCCGTATTATCTATTCCCCCACCGTCATCTTCAATACAAATCTCAACATAAATCGGATTTTCGGAGCTTGAAATTATAATCTCTGACGATTTTTCAGAAGCATTTTTTAAAATATTTATCACAGCTTCACTAATCCAATAAAAATCGCCGGTAAACGACTTGCAATTATAACTTTCTACTATTTTCATACTGTCATCCGATAAGTTCAAAATATCAAACGCATATTGAAATATCTCGGCAATATTAAGTTTTTCTTTCTTCATCTCTGTCAAATTTGCATCGAGACTCGAGAGTTTTAGAAGTATATCCGAAAGTGAATTTAGTCTTTTAAGACCATCGGAAATACTTGAAACATTGACACCATCTTTTTTTATAAATTCCAAATCAATAAGCATTGATGTTATCGGCGTTTTTATTTGATGTGCAATATTCTCGAAATTTTCAACTTGACTTTTAGATAATCGTTTTATATTTTCCCGCTCCTCGACATTTTTCAAAAACAACTTGTAAATACTGTCTTCCAAAATCGAGAAATTATCTTGCTTCATCGGAGTATAATATTCTCCATTGTTAAAATTTTCAATCATTAAAACCATTTCTTCAATTCTTTTATTTTCTCGCTTTTTCATAAAAAAATAGCAAATAACTATTGAAATCGGTATTAAAAAATAAATCATATTATTCCATCCTGTATCCAATTCCTCGAATAGTTGTAATAAGATCTTTCGAAGTTTTATCTCGAATTCGCTTTATTGTCGTCGTCAATGTGTTGTCGTTTACAAACTGCTCATTGTCTTCCCAAAAAATCTGAAGAAGATGCTCTCGTGTAAATATTCTGTTCGGATTTTTTATAAAAAGCGAAATCACGCCATATTCAAGAGCAGTCAAATTCACTGGACTGTTTTTATAATAAACTGTCCCTTCATCCATGTTCATTTTTAAATCTTTAAAAATAATATTCTCATCGCTAACACAAACAGTTCTTAAAGTTGCGTCAACTCTCGCCCTCAAAACATTTAAATCAAACGGTTTTGTTATATAATCATCAACCCCATTATCAAGAGCTTCAGCAATAAAATTTGAATCATTTTTTACAGTAGTAATTATAATTCTAATATCCCGTTCTTTAAAATACTTAATCAATTCATCTCCCTTTCCATCGGGAAGATTTATATCAAGTAGCGCAAGATCGATTGAAGCATCAGTTTTTTCATAAACTTCATCAATTGACGATGCCACGATAATATTAAAATTGTGTTCGCTCAAAAACATTGAAAGTCTTTTTAAAATATCCTTCTCATCTTCAACTATTAAAATCTTTCTCATAAAATTCCTCGCTAATTTTTTATAGTATATTTATTATATCATAAAAATTTCCACAACAAAAAAGACACAAGAGCGAAAACTCTCGTGTCCTTAAATTAAATTATTTTTTCAAGCTTTCGTCGATCCAAACTTGTGAGAATTCAGATTCTGAAACTTCTTCTCTTGCTTCGTCAGCAGGTGAGCCTTTGACGTAGTTTTTGATTGGATATTGAGTTCCTCTGTCCCAGAAAAATACGACCGGAAGGTCTTCTCTAAGGATTTCTTGAACTCTCTTGTAGTGAACTGCTCTGTCTTCCAAAGTTGTTGCAGTGTTTCCTGCATTTAATTCTTTGTCCATTTCTTCGCTTGAATAGTTACCATAGTTCATCGGTCCGCCTGTTTGGAATCTTGATCCCATTGAAGCGATGTCCGGTCCTTGGTATCCGCCCAATACTGTGAGTTCAAAGTCTTTCTTTTCGAGAACTTTTTCGTCATATGTCGGGTCGTCCATTCCGTTGTGTGTAAGCTTGATTCCGATTTCTTTCAATTGGTCGGCAAGCACAACACAGAAGTCGTCCCATCCCGGGAATGTATCGATAGTTGTTTCGAAGTAGTATCCGTCTGCATCTTTTGTGTAACCTGCTTCTTCGATGAGCTTCATAGCCTTTTCAACATCTCTGTCCGGGCTCTTTACGTCTTCGTTTAATGCCCATTTGTATTCAGGTGGAATGAAGTAGTTTGAAATTGCACCTTGGGATTTGTAAACTTTCTTGAAGATGTCTTCTCTGTCGATTCCGTAAAGAATAGCTTCTCTGAGTTTAGGGTCAGTGAATTTTCCGCTTTCCATGTTGAAGCAGATATATGATTTGTTCGGCCATGTCTTTGGAACAAGTCTGAATTTTTCATCTTGTTCGAGTTTAGGAAGTTCTTCAGCCGGTGCACCTGCCATTGAGTGGTCAGTTTCATTGTTTAACCAAGCTTGGTATTGTGTGTTTCCATCAGGAATAATTCTGTATACAAGTTTATCTACATATGGTCCCTTGCCGAAGAAATCAGGGTTCTTTTCAAGTGTTACAGATTCGCCTTCAACTTGTTCAACGAATTTGAACGGTCCTGTTCCAATCGGTGATTGGTTTGCAGGATTTTCTAGCCAATCTGTGCCGTCGTAAATGTGTTTCGGCATGATATATGTTCCAACCCATGCAATATATCCAAGTAGACCTGCATTCGGTTCTTCGAGTTTGAATTCAACAGTGTTATTGTCGATTACGTTTACTTCTTTAACATCTGACAATGAGTTTGAAGCAAACCCTTTTTCGCTCATAATTTTGTCAAATGTCCATTTTACGTCGTCTGCTGAGAAATCAACGCCGTCGTGCCATTTTACATTTTCACGTAAGTGGAAAATCAAAGTTTTTCCATCGTCTTTGTATTCATAGCTTTCAGCCAAATCAGGAATAATTTCATTGTTTCCGTTGATTTTAAGCAATTTATTAAATACGTTTTGGATGATTTGGTATGCAGCATCGTCAGCAGTTGCACACGGGTTATATTGACCCGGTTCTCTTGCCATACTTATAACGAAAGTACCGCCTTCTTGAATACCGTCCGCAGGTTTTTCGTCCTTTGCAGCATCTGTGTCATCTTTTGATTCGTCTGTGTTTTGTTCTGTTGTATCTTCTGTTGTTTTAGGTGCATCATTTTTGTTTTCTTCAGCCGGTTTTTTACAGCCGATTGCAAATGTTGCAACCATGATTAGAGATAAAAGAACTGCTAAAAATTTGTTAAATCTCATAAAATCCTCCTTGAAATTTAAATTATATATATCTGTTTTCAGGATTGAAACAGCTTATATAGTGATCTTTTTCTATTTCGATAAATTCCGGATATTCTCTCCTGCATTTCTCAAGTGAACAGTAGCATCTGGATTCGAAATAGCAACCCGGGCCCGTGCCAATCGGTTTTGGCACTTCCCCTTTAAGTTTTATCCTATCAATTTTATGTGTCGGGTCAATTGAGCCGACGTGCGAAATAAGAGCCTTCGTGTATGGGTGCGACGGATTATTTATAACCATTTCCGTCGGTCCATATTCAACAATTTTGCCAAGATACATGACAACGAGTTTTTGAACCAAAAATTGTGTCGTCGGAATATCGTGGCTTATATAAAACATCGAAACATTCATCTCGTCTCTGATGTCTATCAACATATTAATTATATCCGCCCGAATTGAAACGTCGAGCATGCTTACCGGTTCGTCAGCAATGATTACATTCGGTTTTAATAGCATCGAGCGCACAATAGAAATTCTTTGCAGCTGTCCACCCGAAAGTTCGCGCGGATATCTCTTTAGAAAATCGTCCGGATTTTTAAAACCCGCCTTTGAAAGACCCGCTCTTATAATGTCCAGCCTCTCGTTTTTATTTTGTCCAATTTTGTGTATTTTAAGTGGGGACAAAAGAATTTCTTCAATTTTCATTTTGCTGTCGAAAACATCGTACGGATTTTGAAAAATCATTTGAAGGTTGCGTCTAAATTTAAGTTTATCTTTTCTCAACCACTCTTCGACGGATTTATCTTTGTATAAAATCTCGCCTTCAGTCGGAGTATTAAGCCCGATAATGAGCTTTGCAAGTGTTGATTTTCCGCATCCCGACTCGCCTATTACTCCGACGATCTCCCCTTCTTTTATCGAAAGGTCGACGCCGTCAAGTGCTTTTAACATCCCGTCTTTTGTCTTATAGTGCTTTTTTAAATTGCGTACTTTTATAATGTCTTTATTCATCTAAAACACCCTCAGCCAAAAAACATGCAACACTTCTGTCGCCGTGACGAACGAGTGCCGGCGTATTCAATCTGCAACTTTCTTTTCTGTATGGACATCTGTCATAAAAAACGCAACCTTGATACTCACTTTTTAAATCCGGAAGTCCGCCTTTGATTGATTTCAAATATTTCGCCTCGTCATTCATCTTCGGATAACTCTCAAGAAGAAGCTTCGTATACGGATGCAATGGATTCAAAAAAACCTCGCCGACTTTCCCCTCTTCTAAAATAAGTCCGCCATACATTACAATAACCCTCTCTGTCGAAGAGCTGACAACCGAAACGTCGTGCGTTATCATTACGCGTGTCATATCTCTGTCTTTTTCAAGAAGCTTTATCTCATCCAAAATTCGTCCTTCCGTTATTATATCAAGTGCAGTTGTCGCTTCGTCCATTACGAGAAATTTCGGATTTAAAAGAATCGCAGATGAAATCGCAACTCTTTGCATCATGCCGCCCGAGAGTTCATGCGGATACATATTAAAAACATTTTCCGTCAAATTTACTTTTTTAAAAGTTTTTAAAATCTGCTCTTTCGCTTCTTTTTTATTTTTTGTCGGGCCGTTCGCCGTGTAAATCGAAATGAGTTGTTTTCCGATTTTGTGAACCGGACTTAAAAAATTCATCGCCTGTTGAAATACAATTGAAAAATCCGTCCATCTATATTTTCTAAACTCCGATTCTTTTAAATCATTTAGATTTACTCCCTCGTAAATCACGTCTCCCGTGACTTTTGCATCTGCCCCGAGGAGTCTTAAAATCGCCATTACAAGCGTTGTCTTTCCCGAGCCCGACTCGCCCACAATGCCGTAGGACGTGTTTTCCATAAAGTCAAGATTTACGTCGCGGACAGCGTGAACGTCGCCTTCACTTGATTTGTAATAGACATTAAAATTTCTAACTTTTAAAAGGATATCATTCATTTGATTCGTCCACCAACATTTTATTTATTCCATTTGCAATCATTGAAAATCCAACGACAACAAACACGAGAAATAGTCCTGCAAAAGTTGTAATCCACCAAGCATTTGTCAAATATGCGCGACCGTTGTAAATAAGTTGCCCCCAACTCACTATCGTTCTGTCGCCAAGACCCAAAAACGAAAGCGAAGCTTCGTATAGAATCGCCGACGAAATCGAAAGCGTTGCATTGACAACTATAGGAAAAATTCCGTGCGGAAGAATGTGTCTGAAAATTATATTGAAGTCACTCTCTCCCATACAGATGCTCGAATTTATAAAGTCACGCTCCTTTATGCTCATGGTTTGCGCTCTCATCATTCGCGCCGTTCCCATCCAACTTGTAAGAGCGATGACGATGACCACATTTCGAATTCCCGAGCCGTAAAACGACACGCACAAAATTATCAAAAAAAATGTAGGTATCATAAGAAATATATTTATTATTTCCGATACAACTTTGTCAAAAAGTCCGCCGTAATATCCGGTGATTGCACCGATTGTTATCCCGATTAATGTCGAGATGATTGCGGCGGTAATTCCGACATATAGAGATGCCCTCGTGCCGTAAATCGCCATACTGAAAACGTCTCGCCCCAGATTGTCCGTTCCGAAATAATATTCTCTTCCCGGAGGAGTCAAAAGGTCGTCCGTCAAAGTCATCGGATCATGCGTTGCAATGAACGGAGCAAAAATCGCCACTAGAATCGTTATAAAAATCATTGTCGTTCCGATTATAAATTCCGGTTTTTTTAATAGCTTTTTCATATCACTTCGTCCTTATCCTCGGGTCAACAATTGCATATAAAACATCTGTAAAAATTGTAAATACAATAACCGAAATTGAAATCATAAGATAGAGTCCGTTTAAAACCATATAGTCGCGTCCGTTTATTGAGTCGATTATAAGTCGCCCCATTCCCGGCCACGAGAACACAATTTCAATTAGAGCCGCGCCGCTTATCGTGAATGCAAGTGACATGCTGAAAGTGGTCAGTATAGGAATGAGCGAATTTTTCATAACATATTTTCTAAAAATTTCGCCTTCCGATAGTCCCGCTGCTCTAAATGTCTTTAAGAATCCCATATTCATAGTGTTTATAACAGATGCTCTTGCAATTCTGAAATAAATAGGCGTTTGAATTAATACAATAGTAAGAATCGGAAGCGTCATGTGATAGAGTAAATCTAAAAACTTCCTGAAGCCTGTGTAGCTTTCCCTGATGTTGTACATTCCCGAAGTCGGAAACCAACCGAGTTTAGAAGAAAAAATCATAATCATTATCATTGCAAGCCAAAAACCCGGAATCGCATCCATAATATATGAAATATAATTCATGGATTTATCGAGTATACTGTTCTTCCGTCTCCCGATATATAGGCCCATAAAGCCTCCAATTATCGCCGAAAGTATATTCGACGTAAGAGAAAGCATGAGCGTTGGTGCTATGCGTTTCTTTATAACTTCGAGAACCGGCAAATTGTTTCGATATGAAAAACCGAAATCGCCTTTTGTCATATTTTTAATATAATTTACAAATTGTACGCCAACCGGTTTGTCAAGTCCATACTTTGCAGTCAAATGTTCGATTTGTTCAGGATTTGGATTTTCCTTTCCTGCAACTATTCTCATTGGCGTGCCCGGTGCGAGTCTAATTAAAAAAAATGTGAGAATGAAAGAGAAAGATATGGTCACAAAACCCATTAGAAATTTTGATAATACATATTTTTTCATTTCACACCTCACATTTTATAGAATATATTAATGATATAAATGTCACTATTATAATAACATTCTTATAAATTCATTGCAACTAAATACAATTAAATATTTAAAATTGTAACCAATTGTAACTAATAGTGCATAAAAAAAGCTCGATTTAAATCGAGCAATAATATTGTATGTCTATTGATTATTTCTTTTGATTTCCGAAGCCATCTCTGCAAGTTGACGACGGTTGTCATTTAAAGTATCAATGACTTTATTTAGATTTTCTTGAGTGCCGTTTAAAATTTTGTCGGTATACTCAATTGAGCCCATCGTAATTTGAACGGATTTTTCAGTTGCAGCTTGAATTATTTGTGCCGCTTGTTTCTTAGCTTCAATCAAAACGCTTTCTTCCGAAAGGAGTCGACCGAGTTCAACTTTTGCGTCATTTATAACTTTGTCTGCATCCATTCTTGCTTCATTAAGTATTCTTTCTCTTTCGCCCTTAATCCACGTTGCTTGTTTGATATCATCAGGCAATTTAAGCCTTAAATCACTCAAAAGTTCGAGAATTTCTTCTCTCCCGACTGCAACTTTGTTACTGAAAAATGCAGGTTTTGCGCCCTCAACTAAATCTTCAATGGAATCTATAATTTCTAAAACATCCATTTAGCTACCTCCTCTTTATTTTTGCCTCTACTTCACTTATAACAAAATCCGGAACCATTCCGGTCAAATCGCCGCCAAATGTTGCGATTTCTTTCACCAAACTTGAACTCAAAAATGAATATTTCGAGTTTGAAACCATAAACAGCGTCTCCGTGTCACCCTTCAACTTTTTATTCGCAAGTGCCATCTGTAATTCGTATTCATAGTCGGATACTGCTCTCAATCCTCTAAAAATGATTTTTGCCCCGATTTTTTCCGCATAATCAATAAGCAAACCGCTGAAAGGTTCAACCTTAACATTCGGTATATCTTCTGTAACTTTCTTCAAGAGATTTATTCTTTCCTCAACGGTAAAAGTCGGTTTCTTAGAAGGATTTGTAAGCACCGCGACATATAAAGTATCTGTGAGTTTTGCCGCCCTTTGTATAATATCTATATGCCCGTTTGTAACAGGATCAAAACTCCCCGGATAAACTGCTATCATAATTACCTCCGATAATTAAAACTTTTCTCTTTCCATACACACGCTCTTTTATTATATTCACATTGGAAATTGAAAAATCTTTGACCGTTTCAATAATAATTTCCGTGCCTATTTTTATTATATCAGATTTATCAATAATATTAAACACTTCAAGCAAAAAATTTTTTTCATCATATGGCGGATCGAGATAAATATAATCAAACCTCTCTCCCCGTAGTCTTGAAAGTGCTGTGTTTGCGCTTGATTTGATTACCTTCGCTTCGTCCGTGTGCTTTGTTTTTTCAAGATTTTGTTTTATTGATTTTATCGCCTTTATATTGTTGTCCACAAAAACCGCACTCTTTGCCCCGCGGGATAAAAATTCAATCCCAATTTGCCCCGAGCCGGCAAAGAGATCCAAAACGTTCGAATCCGGTTTTATCGGACCAATCAAATTAAAAATATTTTCTTTTAACATGTCGTCCGTCGGTCGTGTCGTCATTCCCTCCGGCGCAACAAGCTTTGTTCCTCTGTTCTTTCCTGAAATTACTCTCATTAATTCAGTACACCGCTTTCTATTTTTCCAAGCAATAGCTCCGCATTGTTTTTAAGCTCCGTCACTTCCGCTTCGCTTGCATTTTTTATATATTCATCGAAATCATTTTTCGCTCTCATTACAATATTTAAATCCGTTTCAAAATCCAGAAATTTAAATTTTTGCGCACCGCTTTGCCTTAGACCCAAAATTTCACCGGGACCTCTTTGCTTCAAATCCTCCATCGCAATATAGAATCCGTCGTTACTTCTTTCAATTGTCTTAAGCCTTGCGTATGTTTCGTCATTTTTTGCATTGTGAGCGATAATACATGTGCTTTTAAATTGTCCACGCCCCACACGTCCTCTAAGCTGATGGAGCTGTGCAAGACCGAATCTCTCGCCGTTCATAATTACAATTGTCGTTGCATTCGGAACGTCAATCCCGACTTCGATAACGGTTGTCGAGACGAGAACATCGATTAAACCGTCTTTAAAATCGGTCATAATTTTCTCTTTTTCTTCGTCGCCCGTTCGCCCCGTCAAAAGTGCAACATTTTTACCGCTGAATTCATCTTTTAATCTCTCGTATAACTCCGTCGCCGAATTTAAATCCGACTTCTCGCTCTCCTCGATAAGCGGACAAACATAGTACGCTTGTCTGCCGTTTTGGAGTTCGCGCCGAACAAAACCGTTTATGCTGTTCATTTCTTTTTCCGTCAACACATATGTGTCAATTTTTTGTCTTCCTTCCGGCATCGTCTTTATCTCCGAAATGTCCATATCGCCATAAAGAATGATGGAAAGACTTCTCGGAATCGGAGTTGCACTCATAACAAGAACATTTGTACCGTTTCCCTTTTCAATCAAATTGTTTCGTTGGTTAACTCCGAAACGATGTTGCTCGTCGATAATAACAGAGCCCAAGTCCTTGAAATTTATATCCTCGTTTAAAAGAGAATGCGTGCCGACCAAAATGTCTATGTTTCCGTTTTGCACCTCTTCATAAATTCGCTCTTTGTCTTTTTTCTTTGTCTTCGAAATTAAAAGCTCGCAGTTCATATTAAATTTATCTGCGAAAGTTTTCAGCTTCTCGTAGTTTTGAACTGCAAGAAGCGTTGTCGGCGCCATAAAAGCAACTTGCTTTCCCCCGGCGACCGTCTTTATCGCCATATATTGTCCGACAACCGTCTTTCCCGAACCGACGTCGCCTTGAAGCAGTCGATTCATCGAATAGTCCGCTTCCAAATCGCGTTTGATGTCGACAATCGCATCCTTTTGTCCATCGGTCAAAAGAAATGGCAGCCCCCTTAGAAAATCGCGTTCTTCACTTGTGTCCCTTATAACTTTACCCTTTGATTTTTTTGTAAAGCTGAAATTTGAATATTTCATCACATTTAACAAGAACGCCTCGACATATGCCATCGACTTTATCGCATAGTTTGCCTTTTCAATGTCTTCCGGGAAGTGTATCATTCGAAGAAGCGCTTTAATACTCAAAAAATTATATTTTTTTACAATTTCATCCGGCAAAAGTTTTATATCCGTAAAATTGTCGAGCGCTGTTTTTATCGAATCTCGAAGAATCTTGTTTGTGATTGCGGCATTAAGCGGATAAATCGGAACTATAACTCCAAGGTCTTTGCCCTTCACTTGCGAAAAAATCGGATTTGAAAAACTCACTCTGTTGTTGTAAATACTCGGCTTTCCAAAAATATAATACGAAAGACCCTTTTTAAAATAGGAAACAGCAAAGCTTTGGTTGAAGAAAACAATTTCAACCGGTCTCTCGCCGTCCGTCGCATTGTACGAAACCATCGTCATATTGTTTGCCGTCTTTCGTCTCGCCGGACCCGCAACAATTTTTAAATGCACAAGTTGTTTCTTATCAAAATCCAAATCCTTTACACGCACAAGAGTTTTTCTGTCCTCATAATAGTTCGGAGAATAAAATACCAAATCGTTTATATCGGTAATATTTAATTTTCGGAAGCCCTCAAGTCTTTTCGGACCAATTTTTTTTATGTCTTTAAGTTCCAAAAAATCTCTCCATATTAAAAATAAAGAGCCTAAAACGGCCCTTTATTATTCAATGCTTATCAAATAATAGTAAACTTGTTGATTACCCATTAAGCCTTCAATCGTAATGTCATCAAATTCATTTTCAAGTTTTTCTATAATTTCATCCATTTGAACTTCGGTCACTTCTTCACCTGCGTAGAGTGTGACGATGGATGTGTCTTCATCGATTCCCTTCTTTAAAGTTTCAAGAATTGTATCATATATATCGTCGCTTGAAGAGACAATATCCGATTCCAAAATTCCCATATAATCGCCTTGATTTATCTTTTTACCTGAAACGGTCGTATCTCTCACAGCATATGTGATTGAGCCGCTCTTAACAGCTTTTATTGATTCGTTTAGAGTTTCAATCGCATCGTCAAGATCCAAATCAAAATCGAAATTTATCATTGCTGAAATTCCTTGCGGAATCGTCTTTGTCGGAATCACTATAACATTTTTATCCGAAAATTCAGCCGCTTTTTCAGCTGTCAAAACAATGTTTGAATTGTTTGGAAGCACAAAAATATTCTTTGCATTAACCTTGTCGATTTTTTTCGTCAAATCTTCAACGCTCGGGTTCATTGTTTGTCCGCCCGAAACTATTTCGTCGACTTCAAAATCTTTGAACACATTCATGATGCCTTCGCCCGAAGCGACTGCAACAAAACCGTATTCCTTTTGCGGTGCTTTTTCTTCTTCCGCTTGCAAAGCTTCGTATTTCTTTTGTTGTTCCTCTTCATGCGCACGTCTTACTTCCGCATTTTGCAGTCTCATATTGTCGGACTTGATTCCGGTTAAGTATCCCCTTTCGAGTGCAAGCTCAAGAGCTTTTCCCGGATGGTTCGTATGAACGTGAACTTTTATAATATCTTCAACTTTAACACAAACAAGGCTGTCCCCAAATTTCAAAAGTTCTTCCTTGAGCGTGTCGGCGTCATGTTGATCTGTGTTGTCGGTGTGAATAATAAATTCCGTACAATAGCCGAATTTGATGTTTTCGTCAAACACAACTTCCTGTGTCTTTGTTTCTACAACTTCAGCCGTATATTGAACTTCTTCGCCCTTTAAACCGTCAATCGCTCCGCGCAGCAAAACAAGAAGTCCCTTTCCGCCCGAGTCCACAACTCCCGCTTCTTTTAAAACAGGAAGCATTTCCGGAGTCTTTTCAAGCGCTCTTTCACCTTCAGCATAAATCGCTTCAAGATATTCGATTGGGTCACTGAATTTGCTTTGGTTTGAAACGGCAAAAGCGGACATATATCTTACAACGCTTAAAATCGTTCCTTCAGTCGGCTTCATAACCGCCTTGTATGCAATTTCCTTTGAAGATTCGAATCCGCGTTTAATTGCTTTCACGTCGAGTTCTTTGAAATCTTCAACTCCCATATAAAATCCTCTGAGAATTTGCGAAAGAATAACGCCCGAGTTTCCTCTCGCTCCCATAAGAGCACCTTTACTGAGAGCACGTGCAAGTTCTCCGCAGTGGTTTGTTTCTTCAGCCAAAGCATAATTGCCCGCTGATTTTATTGTAAGAAACATATTAATGCCCGTGTCTCCGTCAGGAACCGGAAATACATTGAGGGCATTAACCATATCTTTATTTACATCCAAATTTTTAATGGCACTTTTTATCGCATTACGCATCATGCCTACATCAATATTAGTCATGCCGCCTCCTACTTATTGGTTCTTATTCCTTGAACGATAAGATTTATTTCACTTACCTTGAGTCCGGTATATTTTTCAACATTGAAACGAACTTTTTCTTTAAGATTGTCCGCAACAACGGAAATATTTACTCCGTATTGCGTTATGATATATATATCCAAAGACAAATCTTCCTCTTCGGAATTAACCTTTATTCCTTTTGTAAGATTGTCTGATTTTAACATTTCGAGAAATCCGTCTGCGGCATTTTTTGCAGCCATTCCGACTATCCCGTATGTTTCCATAACGCTCAAACCTGAAATAGTTGCTATAGCATTGTCTGATATAGTTATTGAACCGAATTCAGTTCTTTTTGTAGCAGTCATATTATTAATTCTCCTTTTTTGTTAATTCTATTATCATTATACATCATTTTTTTTTAGTTATCAAGTAAAAAAATTCCAAAAACACTTGATTTACATTAATATTTGTTGTAAAATATATATGTTAATCATAAGGAGGTGTATTACCAATGGCACAAGTATGTGAAATTTGCGGAAAAGGTAAAATGTTTGGCAAAAAAGTAAGCCACTCTCACAGACATTCAGCAAAATCTTGGGCTCCTAACTTAAGAAGAGTAAGAATTGTTGAAGACGGAACTCCTAAGAGAATAAAAGTCTGCGCAAGCTGTCTTAAAAAAGCGAACCAAGATGCATAAAATTAACCCATAGAAATGGTTTTATGAAAAATTATTTCTACGGGTCTTTTTTATATATTATTGAATTTTCTCTTCAATCGGTTCTATCACAACCAAAACGGGATTTCCCTTGACCATGATATAGCCCTCATCAACCGTGTAGTTGCTAAGTGTAAGCGTACTGCCACGGTTTATTTTTTTGTCCTTTAAATTCCACCTAAAGCCCTTCATGCTAATCGTCGTGTCGTCGTCATAAAAAGGAACGACAGAAACTTCGAGCCCTTTCGGAATATTTATAACTTCATTGTTTGAAAGAAAGTCACATCGCGTTGAAGCCTCTCTTATGGAAACTCTTTTGCCGCTTTGCTTGAGTTTAAGAAAGAGTCCCAAATTAAAAAGCTCGTGCGAAAGTCTGCCGCCCAAAACACCAGTGAAATCGATTCTGTCGAAATCTTTTTTGAGCAAATAGTCTATTGCAAGCTCAAGATCCGAAAAATCTTTTTCAACCGGATACTCTATAGATTCCTTCGACTTGAAATGCTCCCTCACATCTTTGTCTAAAGAATCGAAGTCGCCGATACATAAATCAAACTCCATATCCGTGCCGTAAAAAGCTTCGGCGCCCTTGTCGCACGCAATCACAAAGTCATAGTCGGCGATGATTTTTTTGATATATTTTTTTGAAAAACCTGATGCTCCGACAACAAGTGCTTTATTTGCCATTTAAAATGTCCTTGAAGTCTTGATAGTTTTTGTTGAAGTCGCCCTTTAAAAGAGATGAACCGCTGACCACAATGTCCGCGCCTGCATCAACAACATCTTTTAGATTATTCACGCCGATACCGCCGTCAACTTCGATTTTTGTTTCAAGTCCGGCATTAACAATCATGCTTTTAATCTTTTCTATTTTCTTTAATTGCGACGCGATAAATTTTTGTCCGCCAAATCCCGGATTCACACTCATAACAAGAACCATGTCCGCGACTTCAAGCACATATTTAATCGCTTCTTCGTATGTTGCCGGATTTAATGCAACGCCCGACTTCATCCCGAGTTTTCGAATTTGCGACAAATCGCGTTCAAGATGAGTTGACGCTTCCGAATGAATTGTGAGATATTCGACTCCGATTTTTTGATAAACCTCAAAATATCTGTTCGGTTCCATAATCATCAAATGCGCATCCATACCCACATTTGAAATCTTTTTAATATGCTCCAAAATCATCGGGCCGTAGCTGATGTTCGGAACAAACATTCCATCCATAACGTCCATATGAAACAAATCAATTCCGGCACTTTCCATCATCTTAATATCATTTTCCAGATTGAGAAAATCTGCGCTCAATATACTTGGTGCAATTCTTACCATTTTTCTTTCCTCTCCTTCAATTCTTTAAATAATCTCAAGTAACTTTCATATCTCATTTTGCTGATCTCTCCATCTTCCAACGCTTGTTTTACTCTACATCCCGGTTCGTTTATATGGGTGCAGGTGTTAAATCTGCATTCGTTTTTATATTTTTGAAACTCCGGAAAAAAATCCGAAAGCATTTCACCGTCGTCCAAAGTTTCAAGTTCGAGCGTTGAAAAACCCGGCGTGTCAATCAAATAAAAATCTTCAATCGGGAAAATCTCAACCTGTCTTGTGGTGTGTTTTCCGCGTCCCAATTTTTTACTTATAATATTTGTTTCCTGCACATCATATCCGTGCAAATTGTTTAAGAAAGTGCTCTTGCCGACGCCGCTGTTTCCAACAAGAAGAACCGTCTTTTCGCTCAAATATTCGAAAATCTCATCGTAGCTGTTATTTTCAATTCGCCCCAAAAAAGTTTTTATGCCTATAGAATTATATTCATCGTACAACTCGCTCGCAAGCTCTTCGTTCAAATCCGCCTTTGTGACGAGAAGTATCGGGTGCGCATTTTGTTTAAAAGCATAAACAGTCAACTTGTCAATCAGATACCTGTCAAATCGCGGTTCATCAATCGATTGAACTATGAGAAATATGTCGATATTCGCCGCTTTCGGTCTTATGAATTCGTTTCTTCTATCCGCAACTTTTATAATCGTGTTGTTTTCGGTGGACTCGTTATAATAAACAACGTCGCCCACCAAAAGCTTTCCGACTTTTTTTATTTTCCCGGGACTGTGAAGAACAACTTCTTCGCGCTCTTCGTCAATCCCTGTAAAAATTCCACCTGAAACACTTTTAATAATAGCTTTTTTCATTATCTTTGTTGAACCGTAAATGTTTCCGCAAATTCGTCATTTATATAAAGTTCCAAAATTTCACCGACCGGTTGATCCTTAAGATTTATATATGCGACCTCTTCGTCTTTTGAGAAAGTGTTTTCATAAACCGTTTCACGATTGCCGTCGACAACCTTTACAAGTTTTACAACGCTTTCAGCTACATCTGACGGAAGTGGAACAGCAACGCTGAACTTGGTTGTGCTTACTTGAGGTTTTTCCGGTTCCGCCGGCTTGTCCTCAGGTTTGTTTTCCTCGAGTTGCGCCTCGTTCGGTTTTTCTTCCGGATTTTCTTCATTCTCTTCCGGCTTTTCTTCCGGTCCCTTTGAAACGTTAAGTTCAATAGTGTCTCCATTTTCAAAAGTTTGATTTGATTCAATCGATTGAGACAAAACTCTGTCCTTTTCCGTCTCTTCGGAAGCTACATAAACGGCATCTTTAACAATAAGTCCCTTTTCTTCAAGCATCTTCTTGGCATCGTCGAAATTCATCCCCAAAACATTCGGCACAAGATTTTCTTCTGCACCCTTTCCGTTTGAAATTGAAAGATAGAGTGTATCCCCTTCCGTAATCGACGAACCCGCAATCGGGTTTTGTGCCAATATTGTGTTTTCTTCCGAATCATCGTCGACATAATCAACTTCGATTTTTAAGCCGAGTTCTTTTACCTTGGATTCGATTTCTTCGAGTTTCATTCCGACGTACGAATCGAGCTTCGTCGCCTTTGAATCCACATTTAAAACTACATAAACAGTGCTGTTTTGTTTTACACTCATTCCTGATTGCGGATCTTGACTTAAAACTCCGTATGGCTTTGAGGAATCTGTCGTTTCGCTCTTTACTTCGAATTTAAGTCCCATATCTTGAACAGCTTTTCTTGCTTCCGCTTCGGTCTTTCCGATTAAATTCGGAAGTGCGATTTCTTGAACGATTGAATCTTTTTGAATTTGTTTTAGTTTAGTAAATCCGAGATAAAGTCCCGTCGTCAAAACGAATGCCGCTAAAACACCCAAGACTATTGGAATTATGCCCAGTTTCTTTTTCTTGCCGTAATCGTCATAGTCGTCGTAATAATCGTCGTCATCGTCATCATAGTAATCATCATCGTCGAAATCATCGTCATCATAATCGTCATCGTCGTAGTAGTCGTCGTTTTTATTTATTTTCACTTTTTTATTCTTTTGAACCATCTTGTCAATCTCCGCAGTCGGAATAACTCTCGTTTGGTCGAGCGAATCGTCAATCACATCGCTCGGCACAAAAGTTCTCTTTGAACCGGCAGTGCTTTTTAAATCCGTGATTATTTCTTCGACGTTTTGATATCTTTCCGCTTGTTTTTTCATAGTGCACTTCAAGACAACTCTTTCCACGCCTTCTGAAATATCTTCGTTCAATTCTCCCGGTGGTGTTATATCTTCTTGAATATGCTTCATCGCAATCGTGACCGGATTCTCGCCGACAAACGGACGTTTACCGGTTAACATTTCATAAAACACAATGCCGAATGAATATATGTCCGTCCTTTGGTCTGTAAATGCGCCACGTGCTTGTTCAGGGCTGAAATAGTGAACCGAGCCGATCGCATCCATCGTAGTTGTCATCGTATGGTTAGAAGTTGCCCTTGCAATTCCGAAGTCCGTCACCTTGACGATGCCGCTTTTTGAAATCATAATATTGTGCGGCTTTATATCTCTGTGAATAACTCCGTGGCTGTGAGCTTCTTTAAGCGCTTCCAAGATTTGAAGTGCAATGTCCACAGCCTCTTCTTCAGGTATAAATCCCTTTTTCTCGATGAGTTCCTTGAGCGTGATTCCGTCGATATATTCCATAACAATGAAATATACCGGCTTTCCGTCAAGCTCAATCTCGTGAAAATCATAAATACCTACAATATTTGGATGATTTAACTTTGCCGCAGACTGACATTCCATCATGAACTTCTTTACAAATTCTTCATCCTCAGCATATTCGCTTTTAAGAACTTTTATTGCAACCAATCTGTCCAGCGTGTGGCATTTTGCCTTATAAACAGTTGCCATACCGCCTTCGCCGATTTGCTCCAAAATTTCATATCTATTAAGTAAAATAGTACCAATTTCCATATTAATCTCCGATCTCTGCAATCAAGCAGGTAATATTATCTCTTCCGCCAAGTTTTAACGCTTCGTCGACAATCGCATCGACAATTTTCTGCGGACATTCATCTCTTTGAACAAATTTTTCGATAGTCTCGTCGTCAAGATAAGTCGTAACTCCGTCCGAGCAAATAAAAATCTTTTTAACATCCGTCGCATCAATTGAACCGATTGCCGGTTCAACAATCGACGAGGAGCCAAGCGCTTGTGTGATATAATTTTTCAAATCCGCTCTGTCCTTGCTGTTTAAAATTACGCCCTTTTCGATAAGTTCTCCAATCAAAGTGTGGTCTTTGGAAATCATCAAAAGTTTGTCCTTTAAAACATAAATTCTGCTGTCGCCTATATGTGCATAATAAATCTTTTTATTGTACAAAATCGCAAGGCTGAAAGTCGTTCCCATGCCGCGCATTTCGTCGTCATTCTTGCCTTTTAAATAAATTTTTATGTTGGCTTTGTTCACAAGATCCCTTAAAATTTGAAGAATCTCATCATCCGTCTTTCCTTCAAACGAAAAGTCAAATTCCTCCACAAAGTCTCTCGCCATCTGGCTTGCAACCTCGCCCTTTTTGTGACCTCCCATACCGTCACAAACAAGAAAAACATATAGTCCGTTTTCATTTTTGATTAAATAAGCGTCTTCGTTGTTCGGCCGAATTTTTCCGACATCGCTTTTAGCACTATATATCATTTAATAATTCCTTTCCTTGTACTTGCGTCTCAATTGACCGCAAGCTCCGTCAATATCCTTACCCCTACTGTTTCTAAATGTTGCGTTCACTCCGTTTGATGTGAGTAAATCGCAAAACTCCCTCGCGGCGTTTTTCTTGCCGCCGTCACTGTATTCCTTAATCGGGTTTAATTCCAAAATGTTCACGTGCGCGTGAATACGTCCTGCAAATTCCCGAATCCTCTTCGCATCGCCCGGCGAATCATTCTCCCCGCCTATTACCATATATTCAAACGAAATCCTTCTGTTCGTCTTTTCATAATAGTATAAAAGAGCATTCATCACACTTTCTATATTATATGCCCTGTTTATCGGCATAAGTTTACTTCTTTCCTCATCGGTCGTCCTGTGGAGCGAAAGTGCAAGAGTTATTGGAAAATCATTGTCCGCCAACTCTCTAATTTTTTCAGGTATTCCGCAAGTTGACACCGTAATTTTCCGAAGCGACTTGTCGGCGCCACGTTCATCGCTGATAATTTTTAAAAACTTAACCAAGTTTTCAAAATTGTCGAGCGGTTCCCCCTGGCCCATAATGACAATATTTTCAATGCGCCCGTTTTCCTTTTCAATTTCATAAATTTGTCTAAGCATTTCGGCTGCAGTAAGGTCTCTTGCC
The DNA here is from genome assembly GCF_034180565.1 of Ezakiella sp. NCBI lineage: Bacteria > Bacillati > Bacillota > Tissierellia > Ezakiella > Ezakiella sp. The sequence continues at coordinate 59,667 of NZ_JAXFOB010000010.1, forward strand.
TTACCGCCTTTTGTCGATGCACAGAAAACGCACCCCATATTGCAACCGACTTGCGATGATATGCAGATGGATTTTCTGTCCTCATAAGCCATATAAACCGCTTCGACAATCTCTCCGTCCGGAAGTTCGAGCAAATATTTTATTGTGTCGTCAAGTTTCGATATCGCTCTATGAATTATTTTTACTTCCGTAAGTGCGCATTCGTTTTTCAACTTTTCGCGCAAATCCTTTTTTAAAACTGTAATCTCATCGAGCGATTCAGCTTTGTTTTTATGGAGAAATGAAAAAATCTGTCCGGCTCTATATTTTTGTAGTCCATGTTTTTCGACAAATTCTTCCATTTCTGAAAAATCCAAATCATCTAAATAAATCATATTATCTCACTTTTAATAAACTTGCAAAGAAACCTTCGTGTTCATCATTTAACATAAATGTCTCGTTCCACAAAACTTCCATTCCAAGTTCGCGCTTCGCATATTCGAGCACATCCTCGTTTTCCTGTTTTAAAATTGAGCAAGTCGAATAAATTATATATCCGTCATCTTTCACATAGTTTTTTGCATTCGAAAGAATCTTTTTTTGCGTAACGTTTAACTCATCGATTGAATTTTGATGAATCTTGTATTTAAGCTCCGGTCTCCTTCTTATAACGCCGCTTCCGCTGCACGGAACGTCGGCGACAACCAAATCATAATTTCCGCCCTCATATTCCGTCGCATCCGAAAGTTTTGCTATGACATTGCTTAAACCCCAAGTGTTTATATTTTTCAAAAGAAGGTTCACGCGTGTGTCGTTTATATCCCCGGAAACAATTTTCGGAGAGCCGAGCGCATCTGAAATGAGAAGTGTCTTCCCTCCCGGTGCTGCACAAAGGTCTATCGCAGTTTTTATATTTTCTTTTTCGATATTTAAAAACGCTTTTCTTATAAATGAGGTCGAGTAGTCCAAAATCGCAACGTCGCCTTTTTCAAAAAACGGTTTCAATGCTGCGTGATTGAAATTTTTAATAAATATAAAATCCTCTTTTTTTGTATATTCCATCGAATTTTCGTCGAGAAGCTTTAGAAGTTCCTTTTCGTTTCTTCTCACATACACGTGAACAAGCGGACTTTCAAAGCTGTGTTTTAAAAAGCTTTCAATTTCTTTATCACTCAAATTCACTCTTAGAAGTTTTAAAAAATCTTCGCTCACGGAATATTTTATTGAAAAGTCCGAGTTTTCTATATCTTTTAAAACTTTATCCTTCTCTCTTTGCACACTTCTCAAAATCCCATTTGCAAAACTCGCCGCACCTTTGTTAGTCTTCTTTTTTACCATCTCCACAACCTCATAGATTGCGGCATACGGTTTTATATTTGTGTAAAGAAGATGATAGATGCCGATATAAATCAAAATCCTGACTACGTCTTGAATCTTGTTTTTCTTCATCTTTGAAAAACTGTCCAAAATATATTGAAGAGTGATTTTTCTTTCGATAACTCCGTAAACCGTGTCCGTAATAAAAGGCATGTGTTCGCTTTTCACGCGTCTAAGTGCATCGTTTGAAAATCTGCCGTTTATAATCGAGTCATACAAAACATTATAGATTATTTCTCTGTCGTTTGTCGGCGTTTCTTTTTTAACTCTCTTTGCCATCCACAAATCCCTCTAAACTATTTCCGAGTAAAAATGACTTCGCATCCATTCTCTTCTTGCCCGGCGCTTGAATATTTAAAATCTCAATCGAAGCGCCCCCCGCTCCGATAAAAATCCTGCCTTTGTCGCATTTGATTTCACCCGGCGTAAGATTTAAATCAGAAGTCCTTGCGTTAAAAAACTTATATCGATTTGACTCGATAAAAGCAACCGCGCCGATATGCGTTGAAAGACTATTTATCATATTCTTCACATCGACCGCATTTTTCTTAAAATCAATAATTGTGTCGTCTTTTAAAATCTTTTTCGCATAAGAACTCTCGCCTTCTTGAGGAATCGGTTCAAGTCCTTCCGAAACATCTTGTAAAATCGCATTTATCGACTCATTCGTCACATTTAAAAGCTTTTCATTCAGTGTATCAAAAGTCTCGCTCTCGGAAATTTCAACTTCAATTTTTCTATAGACGTCTCCTGTGTCAAGTCCTTTATTCATCCTCATATAGCTGATTCCGGTCTTCTTTTCCCCGAGTAAAATTGCAGATTCAATCGGACTTGCCCCCCTTAAATTCGGAAGAAGCGATGCGTGAATATTTATCGGAGAAATTTTCGGAATATTTAAAACTTCCTCACTTAAAAGCGCTCCGTACGCGACAACAATAAAAAAGTCCGGTGAAATTTCTCTAAGTTTCGCCTTTCCCTCATCGTCGATTCTGTCATATTCCAAAACTTCTATATTATGTTCAAGCGCAACTTTTTTTACAGGTGTCATGTCAACCTTGTTTCCACGTTTTCTCACCTTATCGGTTCTAGTGACAACCGCAACGACATTTTCATTCGTGTCGATTAGCTTTTCTAAAACCGAAGCTCCAAATTCAGTTGAACTGAAAAATACAATACTACTGTTCATAATCTCCAATCATCTTATCCTTGTATAAAATGCCGTCCATGTGATCAATTTCGTGACAAAGTTCTCTCGCAACAAAATCGTGTGCTTCAAACTCCACATCTTCGCCATCTTCATTTACATATTTTACTTTTACATAAGTCGGTCTCGGCACAATTCCACGTCTGCCCGGAATTGAAAGACAGCCCTCAAGGCCTTCTTCTTCACCGCTCGACTCGACAATTTCAGGGTTTATCAAAACCATAATATCGCCGTCTTCGTTCTCCGGTTCCGGGTCGATAACGATTATTCGTCTTAAAACTCCGACTTGAACTGCAGCAATTCCAACGCCTTGTTCGTGAAACATAGTCTCCACCATGTCGTCGATGAGTTCATAAATCTTATCGTTTATTTCCTTTACCGGCTTTGAAATCTTTCGAAGAATCGGGTCACCGTCAATTCTTATTTTTCTTATTGCCATAAAATCTCCTTACATCATATTTATAGGGTCCACATTTACTGTTATATCCCCTAATTCCAAACTGTTTATATAATCTAACATTTCGTTTAATAGCTCCGGTCTCACCTTCACCATAAACTGCCATCTGTAAACTCCGTTAATTTTTGAAATCGGACAAGGATTTGGATGCAGCACAACCGCATCAATCCTCACTCTTTGGAGCTCCAGATAAACCTTATCATAAATATCCTTTAAATCATTATATGTTTTATTATTGTCCGCCCCTTCATTTTTTAAAACGATTATATTATAAAATGGCGGATACTTAAACTCATCTCGTATCAGTATTTCTTTTCTATAGAAATCGGTGTACGACGATTTCACGCTGTAATCAATTGCATAGTGATTCGGTTGATAAGTTTGAAGAATCACTCTGCCGTCTTTGTCGCCTCTTCCGGATCTTCCTGCAACCTGTCTAATGAGACTGTAGGTCCATTCGGGCGCTCTGTAGTCTTGAATTCTAAGAGCCATATCCGCCGCCAAAATGCCGACAAGTGTAACATTTTTAAAGTCGAGCCCCTTTGCAATCATCTGCGTGCCGATCAATATGTCAATCTTTCCCTCGTTCATTTCGTTGTAAATGTTCGAGTGCGCATTTTTTCTTGCAGTCGTGTCTCTGTCCATCCTTTGCACTCTCGCATTCGGGAAAGTCTTTCTCGTAATATCCTCGACTTGCTCGGTGCCGATTCCGAACTCTTTGATTTTCTTCGAACCGCAAACCGGACAGCTTTCCGGATATCTTTTCGTGCGACCGCAGTAGTGACAAATCAAAAGATTTTCTCGCTTGTGATATGTCATAGAAACGTCGCAATGCTCACATTTAATGCTTTCACCGCAGCTTCTACATGAAACCGAGCCGAAAAATCCGCGCCTGTTTAAGAAAAGTATAACCTGTTCCTTTTTTTCGAGGTTGTCCAGTATCGCTTCATAAAGTTTCAAACTGAAAATCGAAGTGTTTCCTTCGTTCAGCTCTTCACGCATATCCGCAACTTCAATCTCAGGAATCGGTCTGCCGTTCGCCCTCTTGTCAAGTTCATAAAGACTGAAAAGTCCTTTGCTCGACTCGAAATAGGTCGTGATTGACGGAGTTGCACTTCCAAGAAGAAGTATACCGTCGTCTTTTTTTACTCTATATCTCGCGACATCAACCGTTTTATATCTCGGAGTTTTCCCCGAAACATAAGAGCTGTCGTGCTCTTCGTCGATTATTATAATGCCGATATTTTTTAGCGGACTAAATACCGCACTTCTAGCTCCTACGACTATTCGAACTTCCTGGTTCTTTATTTTCATCCATTCTCTGAATCTTTCAGTTTTATTTAGTCTCGAGTGGATGATTGCGATATCTTCCTTGAAACGCCCTTTAAATCTCCTCACCGTTTGCGGAGTAAGGCCGATTTCAGGAACGAGAATAATCGCATTCTTCCCTTCTTTTAAAACCTCTTCAACCAATTGGAGATAGACTTCTGTTTTACCAGAGCCCGTAATTCCGCGAAGTAAAAAATTGTTTTGCTTTTTATTTCTATATTCATTTAATATGCCGTCATAAACTCTTTGTTGGTCGGCGTTTAAAGAAATTTTAAGATAAGATTCGCTCTCATCTTCGAGCTCCGCGACTTCAACTTCCACTACTTTTACCAAATTCTTTTTTATAAGCTGATTTATGACGCTGTCGCTCACGCCGAAAGTCGATTTCAATTGAGCTTTCGTGTATTTCTTTTTTTGTATTTCTTTAAAAATTTCTTCCTGTCTTTCAGTCAAATCTTCCGAATCTTTTCCGGTTGGAATCAAAACTTTCTCCGTTTTAATCTTCGGCTCATTTTTCAGTTTAAAAAACTGTCTTATAAGCCCCTCGTCTTCCCACTTCAAAAGCTTTTCTCTGTTTTCTCGGATTTTCTTCTCGTCAATTAGAATATCATTTGAGAAAATACCCGAATCATCGAACTCAGTGTTCTTTTTATATCCCGACAAAATCGAGTCAAAACTCACCGGCGGAAAAAACAGTTTCAGAGAATCCACAAAATTCGCTCCGGTAATTTTCGAAATATAACCGGCAACATCGGCGTCCTCATCATTGATAAACGGCTTGTCATCGACAACCGAGATGATGTCCTTCAATTTGAAATCAAATTCCGGCTCTTTGTCGAAAATTTCGGTTATTATTGCCGTCAGCGGTTTGTTGCCCCTGCCGAACGGAACAATGACTCGCTTGTATTTTTTTATCTCACCTTCAAGATTTTCAGGAACTGTGTAACTGAAAGATTTGTCAAGTGCATCGTTGCTTTTATTAACAACAACACTGATATACATTAATTTTGCTCCTTAAAAAAATCGAGAATCGCATCTGCGATAAGACTTTTATCCATTCGAGGGACTTTTTTTTCTTCCCCGTTTTTTGAAATCATAATTCCGTTATTTTCTTCAGAGCCGAAAACATTGTCCTTCAAAATATTATTTATAAAAATCATATCCATTCCCTTGTTTTTGAGCTTTTCCAATCCGTATTCATACGCATTTTCGCTCTCCGCCGCAAAACCGATTACCTTTAAATCGCCCTTGTCCGGCTTTATCGTCTTTAAAATGTCCGGCGTTCTCTTCATCTTAAAAGTCAGAGCCTCGCCTTTTTTAATCTTTTCATCGTGATATGATTCGAATTCGTAATCAAGCGGCGCCGCACTCATTATAAGAAGTTCATTGTCGCCCATTCTCTTTTTTATTTCCTCGAGCATATCCTCTGTCGTTTCGATTTTTATATGATTTATCTTTTCATTCGCCGGCTTTTTATAGCTTATATATGTGACATTTGCGCCTCTTTTTATGAGACTTTCACATATTCTTTCGCCCATCTTTCCGCTTGATTGATTTGTAAAAATTCTTACCGGGTCGAGTTTAGAAATCGTAGGTCCCCCGGTCACAATTACATTCATTCCGCTATAAAAATCGTCTTCCGCATTTTTAAAATAATCATAAATAAAATTATAAATCTCGTCCGGCTCTCTCATCTTTCCGATTCCGACGTCACCGCAAGCAAGATTTCCGCTTACCGGCTCGATTATAATATATCCGATTTCTTTGAGTCTTCTTAGGTTCTCCTGATTTATCGGATTCAAATACATATTTGTATTCATTGCAGGCACAATAAAAACCGGACTTTTCGTCGCACTTATCGTGCTCGTCAAAAGATTGTCCGCCATACCGCATGCAAGCTTTGCAATTTCATTTTTGGAGGCCGGCGCAACAATAATCATATCCGCTTTTGAAAGATAGATGTGCGGAATTTCATCGTTTATATTTTGAAAACCGTCCGAGTAAACGCCGTGCCCTGTAACTCCGTTAAAAGAAACGGGTGTTACAAACTTTTGTGCAGCTTCAGTTAATATCGTTTCTACAATCGCACCTTTTTTTCTTAGTAAACTTGCAAGATATATGGATTTGTATGCCGCAATGCCGCCTGTGACAGCAAGGACTACTCTCTTGCCCTCAAACATTATTTACTCTCCTCGAAATCTATCTTGCCTTCCTTCATCTCTTCAAGCGCAATTGAAATAGGATTTGTTAAATCCGTTTCCACTTTCTTTGGAGAACCTGCAACCAATTGGCGCGCTCTCTTTGCTACCACCATAACAAGTGTATAGCGACTCTCATTTTCACCTATAACTTTTGTCGATGGATTATACATCTTTTTCACCTAACACTTTCTCTTTAATATATTTAAATCTCTTTACTCTATGTTTTTCTGCATCAATAATTGCCTTTATATTTTGCACCGCTTCATGAACCGTGTCGTTCACAACGAAATAATCATAGTCCGTAACAAAATCCAGTTCTTTAAAAGCATTGCTCATTCTAAGATTGATTGCTTCTTCTGTTTCAGTATTTCTACCGACAATTCTATTTTTAAGTTCGACCATGCTTGGCGGAAGAAGCATTATAAATACCGCCTCATCATAAACTTTCTTAACTTGAAGTGCCCCTTGAACATCTATCTCAAGTATTACAACTTCGCCGTCTTTAATCTTATCAAACACAAATTTTTTCGGAGTTCCGTATTTGTGTGCATGAACATTCGCATGTTCCAAAAATTCTTCATTTTTTACCATTTCTTCAAATTTTTCGTCGTCAACAAAGAAGTAAGATTCACCGTCAACTTCGCCCGGACGCATTTCTCGAGTAGTTGCAGAAACAGACATAACGACATCGTTAACTTCTTTTAAGAGCTCATCACAAACGGTTCCCTTACCGACTCCCGATGGCCCCGAAATAACCAATAAAAAACCTTTTGACATCACATTCCACCACCTTTTCATACTAACTCCTTTGTCTATTTTTATTCTACTTATATTATATAGGATAGCAGTTACATAATCAACAAAATATTAAATTTCCTTAATATTTGCTGTAAAATTCAAAATCTTATATAATATAAAATTGAGGTGATTTTATGAGCATGAACGGCGTATCACTATATGCTTTGAAAAATGAAATGCATGAAAAACTTTTGAATGCACGCGTAGATAAAATTTATCAGGAAAACAGAGATATCATTATATATCTTCGCAATAAAGGCGAAAATATGTCCTTGTATTTTTGTTTCTCCGCAGACAATCCTGCTTTTTATCTTACAAAAAATAAATTTGACAATCCGAAAGAACCACCGATGTTTACGATGCTTCTTAGAAAATATCTTACCAACGGAAAAATTTCGGGCATAAGGCAAATCGGTCTCGACAGAGTCATCTCAATTGATTTTGATACCGCCGGTGATGTTTTTGATTTAGATAAGGTTTCTCTCAATTTTGAAATTATGGGAAAATATTCGAATTTGATTTTATATGAAACGGAAAGTGGAAATATTTTGGATGCCCTCATAAGAGTTTATCCTGATATGAGTAGCGTTCGTCTTGTCCTTCCAAAAGAGGAATATACTCTTCCGGTGAGCGACAAGAAAAATATTTTAAAAATGGATTTTGAGGAAATAAAAAAAGTGCTTGAAGAAAATTCTCTCCAACCACTTTCAAAATCGCTCTACAGATATTTCGAAGGATTTAATCCCGACATTGCGCTCGATATTTTATTCAATTTAAATTTAGATGAAAATATTAACTTTTCAAGTTTAAACGACGAGGATAAAGATAGAGTCATAGATGAAATCATTTTGATTAAAGAAAAGATTTTAAATAATGATTTTACACCGACCGTTCTTTTAAAAGACGACAAACCGTTTAGGATTTTGCCGTTTGACTCTCCGCGTCCACACGATAAAAAGATTTTCGACTCGATGAATGAAGCTGTAAAATTCTTCTACGAAAATCGTGCTTTTTTAAAACTGCAAACTTCAAGAATACACGAACTCGAAAAGAAAATTACAAATAAAATTGAAAGTCTTGAAAGAGCGCTTGCAAACAACCAAAAAGATATGTTAAAAGCAAGCGACCGCGAATCCATAAAACTCAAAGCGGACCTGCTTGCAGCAAACATTTATAAAATTAATAAAGGCGATAAAAAAATCACCGTGAACAATTTTTATAGCGAAGACAATGCCGAGATTAATTTAAATATCGATGAAACGCTTTCTCCGAAGCAAAACGTGGACAAAATGTACAACAAATACACTAAGCTTAAACACACGGAAGAAGTTTTAAAGAGGCGTATTCCGCACATAAAAAATGAGATTTATTATTTAAACAGTGTGCTTTTAAATTTAAGACAAACCGAAACCATCGACGAGATAAATGCGATAAGAAAAGAGCTCATCGACGGAGGATATATTAAAGTGAAAAGCAAAAATAAAATCCGCGAGCCGAAACTTAAAATGAGAGAATTTAAATCGCCGAGCGGACTTCTTGTGCGCGCCGGACGAAACAATGTTCAAAACGACGAACTCACAAACAAACTCGCGCACAAAGGCGACCTTTGGTTCCACCTTCGAAACGAACCAGGCACGCATGTGATTTTATCTTCGGCAAATGAAACTGTTACTGAAGAGGACATTGTTTATTGCGCTTCCCTAGCCGCAGCTCTTTCCGGAAAAACAATAAAATCCGACATCGACTACACCGAAGTAAAAAATGTAAAAAAAATACCCGGTGCAAAACCGGGGCTTGTAACATACAGGGACTTCAAAACAATTACTGTCGAGCCAATTGAATTATAACTATAAATCAGTCGTTTTATCGAGAGATAAATCGGCTTTTTTTAGTGCTTCTTTCATATCATCGAAAATCGGCGCTTCAATTTTTATTTTTTCTCGAGTGAGCGGCTCTAAAAATTCAATCGAATGCGCGTGAAGCATCTGTCTTGAAACATTTATTCTTTCGCGCTTCATTCCATAAACTTTGTCACCTAAAACGGGAAGATTCTCCGAAGCGAGATGAACGCGAATTTGATGTGTCCTTCCGGTAATTATTTTCACGTCAAAGAGTGTGAAAAAATCATTTCCGTCCAGTTTCTTAACTATTGAAACTGCTCTTCTTCCGCCTTCAACAATTCCCATCTTGACGGGATTTTTGCTTCTTGCAATCGGTTTATCTATTGTAAACTCGTCGCTCTTTGAAACTCCGTTTGAAATCGCGAAATAGTGCTTCTCGAGATTCTTTTCTTGAAAATCTCTTTTTAAGATCGCATGCACTTCATTGTTTTTTGCAAAAATTATAACGCCGCTCGTGTCGGCATCAAGTCTGTGCACAACACCCGGTCTTGTTTCATCTTCCCCGTCGCTAAGTTTATAACCGCGACCCAAAAGCCAATCCACAAGAGTCGGTCCGTTGTAACTTTTCGCACCGTGAACGGCAATAAAAGGCGGTTTATTTAAAACAATAATATTTTCATTTTCAAAAAGAATCGGAATCTCGATTCCTTCTGTGCTAGGTTTTTGCACTTCGGGAAATACGATTTTTACAATATCATTTTCTCGCAATTTATAATTTTGTTTTTCTTTTTTCCCATTAACAAAAAAATTTCCGTCTTTTATAAGCGACTGAAATTCCGAACGCGAATCAAATCCGAATAAATCAAAGTACTTATCAACTCTGTTCTCATCATTTTCCAAATATGTTATATTAACTTCTCTCATATTTTAAAACACTTATTAAATAAACGATAACTGCAAATGTTACATAAATATCTGCAAAGTTAAAAACTGGAAAATCATAAACATTAAAAATTCTAACTGAAATAAAATCTACAACATATCCTTGAACAACTCTGTCTATAAGGTTTCCGATTGCTCCCGAAAATAAAAGAATCGACGCCCAAACTTCAAGCGTGGAAAGTGATGAATAATATTTATAAATGAAAAATGCTAAAAATACTAAAACAAAAACTGTTACAACTATAAAAAATGTTTGCTTTCCGTCGAGAAATCCAAATGCTGCACCTCTATTTTCAACATAGTCGAGTTTAAACCAATCAAAAATTTTTATTGAATTGTGAATTAAATATTTGGATGCCGCGCATTTAGTAACCTGGTCCAATACAACAAATAAAATTACAAATAAATAAATCAACTGTAAACCTCCCGACGTAATTTCACTTTTAAGTTGTCACTTCCCGTTCGCCCCAACACTTCGTCAACATAAACTCTGCCGTATCCACGAAGAGAAATAAGAGCCGGGAGTTCGATTTGTTTGTCGCCTCTCGTAAAGACTCTATAGTCGAGTTTCATCATGCCCTTAGATATCATTGACGTCGCAATATTTCTTTTGATATTATAAATTTTCGCAACAAGTAAATCCGCACGAAGAGATGCCGCAACAATAACTTCCGTTGTCTTCTCCGATTCTACAACCTGAAGTCCTTCGCCATCGACACTGTATAATGTCACGCTATGTCTTCGTATGTCTTGAAACTGCGACAATAAAAATGATTCAACGGATTTTCTGACACTGAAATAGCACGCGTCTTTATAAAATATAATATCGCCTATCGTTTCTCTCTCAATGCCCATGCTCATAAGTTTGCCCAAAACATCCTTGTGTTTTACATCGTCAAACTTCGAATCAAACGCAAGCACGCTCATATAATCGCTTTCCATAGGCTCCGGCAAATAGTCGTTATAAATTACACCGATACATCTTTCCGCATTATTGAAAGCACCGAAAAAAGAAACAGACACTCCATCGTATTTGTTGACAATCGACACCAACATCTTTTGCCAAAATGGATCTAAAAAATCTGTCTCTTCGTATGAATTTCTTCGATTTGAAATGAGAACCTTTTCCTCAAGTATCTTATAATAAGACACCTCTTCCTTATTCAGAAAGGATAATTCTTCTACCAAGAATACAAGCCGCTTTCAAGAATTTCTTCTTTTATTCCTTCAATCGCTACATCCTTCGGTGCAAGAATGAAAATATCTTGTGTGACCTTTTGAATTCTGCCTTCGATGGCATAAATTCCTCCGTTAATGAAATCAAAAACTTGTCTTTTGAGTTCCGGTTCCAAATGTTCAAAGTTAACGACAACTGCATCATTTAAAATCAATTTGTCGATAATCTTAGGTGCATCGTCATACTTAAGCGGATCTTGAATTTGAATTTTAAACGGGGTTGCACCTGTTCTAGTTGCAACAACTGATCTTTGCGTTGCTACGCTTGGTCTTGTCGCAGGTGATTGAGTTGTAGTGAAAACCTTTTTTTCAGCAACAGGTTTTTCATCCTCTACAAAATCTTCTTCATATTCTTCATCCGTATCCGGAGCGACGATTAAATTTTTCATCTTATCTAAAAAGCTCATAGTTCCTCCTTATCTCTTTCCAAAAATTCTGGTTCCCACTCTTACAAGAGTAGCACCTTCTTCTATAGCTATTTCATAGTCGTGACTCATACCCATAGAAAGAATCTCGCCGGAAACATTACTTATATTATACAACTTTAAACGCTCAAATTCCAGTCTCATGCGTCTAAAATCTTCACGAATTATATTTTCATCATCCACATTCTGTGCAACGCACATTAAACCTCTAACTCTTACCGAGGAATATTTCCCGACTTCTTCAACAAACTCCGGCAATTCCTCGATGGATACTCCGCCGCGGTTCGGGTCCGAAGTCAAATTCACTTGAATCAATGTGTCTGAAATAATATTCTTCTTTTTCGCCTCTTTGTCCAAAGTTTTGAGTAAACTCTTTCTGTCGAGCGAATGAATAAGTTTCACCTTATCTATTATATATTTTACTTTATTTGTTTGCAATTGTCCAATCATATGAAAATTTACATCTTCGGAAAATTGCGGAAGCTTATCAACAAGCTCCTGTACCTTGTTTTCTCCAAGAACAGTTACGCCTGCTTCAAGTGCTTCTTTAATCTTCGGCACTTCAATATATTTACTGACGGCACAAAGTGTTATATCTTCAGGATTTCTTCCGGCTCTTAAAGCGGCTTTTGCCATATTTTCTCTAACTTCATTTACATTGTCCTTTATTGTCAAATAACCACCTCCAAAGCATTATCTAAATTCATTTCTTATAAAAATTTCGCCGATCAAATCCGGATCCGGCCTTACTACAACATCCTCATAATATTGAAGAGTCATTACATCTTCGCCTTTCACCTTTATCATTCCCTTTTTATTGCCCTGAGAGACATAACTCTTTTCCGCTTCTCTTTTTAAAAGATTGACCGGTCTAAATTGAATTACGCCGTTTACATCTCTTGCCAATACTCCGACAACTCCGTCTTTTTTTATAAGACTGCCAGTCGGAACAATAAGAGCCTTCAACGAGTCGAAAATGACATTGATTTTTCCTTTTCTAATTTGATATATATCTTCGATGTGACTGTTAATAAAAATACCGGCAACGCCTTCTTTATCATAGTCCGCAGGCACAATTGCGATTCCTTTTCCGAAAGTATTCAAGTCGTCGATACTGTACGTCACGTATTTTCCGTCTAGTTCTTTAAGTCTACCGTTATTAGGTGCATAAAACATTGCCGTCGCTTTAAAATTGTCGATTATTTTAAAATCTCTAGAATAACTTTTTACAATCGGTCTGTTTAAAATCGACTTGAACTCTTCCCTCGACGTCAAATATAAACTCTCATTCTTTAAATCTTCAAAACCGTCGAGCGTATAACTTATAATTCCGGGCGGATTCCAAATAATTTCTCCCGCCATATGATTTATTTGATTTGTTATATTCGCCTTTTCCTTTTCGAGGTCCTCAACATTTATTTGGCCGACACTCTCGTTATTTTGATAAGAAAAACTACCTACAAGATCGACCGCAAGACTGTAATTTTCGTTTATTATTGAGCGTCTAAGCTCTTTGTCTATATCGTTTATTTGATTTTTATAAATCGAAATTCTGTCATTTATATCCTGAAGTTTTTTCGAAAGAAGTGCGTATTCGTTTGAAGTTGTCTTTCCGGCTTTGATTTCACCGAACCCAAGACGCGTACCCTCGTCATATCTAATTGCTCCATTCACACTTGACGCATTGAACGGTGTTTCATCTTTTAAAAGTACAAAATCCGTTTCAATTCCGTCATAATATGTGGTTTCAACAGGCGTGACAAACCTTCCGCCAACCGCCATAATTTTCGGCTTTACAACAATCTCAAGAAAAATAATATAAATAAGTGAGATGATTACAATCCAGCTGATATAGTGCCCTCTTTTATTTACCGATTTTTCAGCCACTATAAAACCATCTCCTCTAAAAATTCATGCTTCTTGCTTCTCGTCATAAGTTCGAGTATTGCTTTGTGCGGGTCTTTGTTTTCATAAATACCTTCATAAATCGCTTCAGTTATCGGCATTTCCACATCATATTTTTTTGCAAGAATGTGTGCCGCCTTTACAGTTTTGAGGCCCTCGACAGTTTCTCCGACCTCTTCTTCGAGTCTCTCAACAGGAACCCCGTCTCCAATAAGAACGCCCGCCCTGAAATTTCTAGAATGCACCGAAGTTGCAGTAACTATAAGGTCTCCCATCCCTGCAAGCCCCATAAATGTGAGCATATTACATCCCATCTTTTTTCCAAGTCTTGAAATTTCAACAAGTCCTCTTGTTATAAGAGCCGCTCTTGCGTTGTCTCCTTCATTTATACCCTTTAATATACCGGAACCTATCGCAATTACATTTTTTAATGCACCCGCAACTTCAACTCCTGAAACGTCAGTGTGGATATAAACTCTGAAATATTCATTCATAAATAAATCTTGCAAATCTTTTGCAATTTCAATATCATTAGAGCATATAACAACAGTCGTTATCATCTTCTTTGACACTTCTTCGGCGTGCGAAGGACCGCTCAAAACGGCGTATTTGTTGTGAGGACAAACTTTATTCGCAAAATATTCTCCCGTTTCACAATTTTCGATATTAAGCCCTTTGGAAACATTCAAAAGTACAGTTTCTTGTGAAATATAAGGCTTTATTTCAAGTAAAATCTCCTCCATTTTTTGGAACGGAGTTGCCAAAACCACAACATCGCAACCGCTCACGGATTTTATATCATCTGTAAGCTTTATATTGTCCGGAAAAATAAAATCCTTCAAATATTTCGGACTTCTTTTATTTTTTAAAATATATTCCTTTTGCTCTGAACTTCTCATATACAGAGTGACATCGCGGTTATTTTCGGAAAGCACACTCGCAAGAGCAATGCCCCAGCTTCCTCCGCCAACAATACACGTCTTCATTATTTCCCTCCAAAACGAAATTGGTTTTCCTCTCTTCGGATTAATCTTTTTATATTTGAATTATGCCTGATTATTGCAAGAAATATAATTCCTACAATCGCGACAATTTCAATTTTCTCTAAAACATATGTGTTAATTATAAAAACCCCGGCTGTAAAAACCATAAATATACTTGCAACAGAAACATATCCGGTGAGAATTGCAAGACCTGAAAACACTGCCAAGCCAAACGGAAATGCGTTTAAAAACAAAAATGTAAAACCGCCCGCCGTCGTCGCAATACCTTTGCCACCTTTAAATTTCATAAAAATCGGATAGCAATGACCAAGCACTGCAAAAAATAGAGCTACAACCGGATATCCCAAATCGTATTTCTTGAAAATGAACGATACAAATACGCCTTTAAAAATATCCAAAATAGCAACCGGTAGTCCGAGTTTCCATCCATAAACTCTGATGACATTAGTTCCTCCGGCATTTTTGCTTCCTTTATTCCTAACATCTTCATTTTTAAATATTTTAACTAAAAGATATGAAAAGCTGACACTTCCCATAATATATGCAAGTAAATAATAAAGATATTCCATTACTCTCCCCTGTTTTTATAAACTATCGAAATAGGAACTCCCTCAAAATCATAATTCTTTCTTATAGAGTTTTCCAAATATCTCGTATAAGAAAAGTGAGTAAGTTTCGTATCATTTACATAAAATATAACAACCGGCGGCGCAGCGCTTACTTGTGAACCGTAATAAATTTTAAGTCTTCTACCCTTGTCCTGCGGAGTGACATTCATTAGTATCGCATCCGACACAATCTTGTTTAGAACTCCGGTCGGAATTCTCTTGTTATAGTTGTCATACACCTTTATAACCGTGTCTATAAGTGTGTCTACACGTTGCCCCGTCTTTGCAGAAATAAATACAATCGGTGCATATGGCACATACTGAATCTTGTTTCTGATTTCCTTTACATAGTCCCTTTGGGTGAAACTGTCCTTTTCGACCAGGTCCCATTTGTTTATCGCAATGACGACGCCTTTTCTGTTTTCAAAAGCATAACCCATAACTTTCGTATCCTGTTCCGAAGGTCCCTCGACCGCATCGATTACGAGAACACATATATCGCTTTCGTCAATTGCGGAAAGCGTTCTTATCGCAGAAAATCTTTCAACTTTTTCCGTGACTTTTGATTTTTTACGAAGACCTGCCGTATCAATTATTCTGAAATCTCTGTCCTTGATTTCTACAAATGTGTCTATGGAATCTCTTGTTGTTCCCGGAATATTTGTAACAATTGCTCTTTTTTCACCCAAAATATTATTTAAAAGCGAACTCTTTCCAACATTCGGTTTTCCAATGAGCGCAACTTTTATTTCGTCAGGATTTTCTTCGATTTCTTCATCCTTCGGGAAAAATTTAAAGACCTCTTCAAGTAAATCTCCGACACCCGTTCCATGTTCAGCAGAAATTTGAACCATATTATCTATACCAAGTTCATAAAAATCATAGAAATTATCCTTTGATTCTTTGCTGTCGAATTTATTTATCGCCAAAACTATATTTGAGTTCATTCTTCTAAGCATTGAAAGTATAGTTTTGTCCGTCGATGTGAGTCCTGAAACTCCGTCAACTATAAAAACAACCGCTACTGAAGATTCAATAGCCACTTCCGCCTGCTCAATAATCTCCGGCATAAAATCGTCGTCGCTTTGCGGGTCAAGTCCGCCTGTGTCAACGAGAAGAAACGGTTTTCCGAGCCACTCGGCTCTTGCATAGAGTCTGTCCCTTGTAACTCCCGGAGTGTCTTCTGTTATTGAAGATCTGTTATTTGTAATTCTATTAAATAAAGTGGATTTGCCGACATTCGGTCGTCCAACTAAAGTAACTATTTTATCTCGCATATAAACTCCTCCACTTTTATTATATCATAAAACGTTTCAAATATAAACGTTTTTAAGACTTTATGTACAAATAAAAAAATGGGGATGAACTCCCCATAATTTTTATTATTTATATAAAACGTGTGCGTCGCAAAGAGCTTTTACTCTTGCTTTCATCTTGTCAACATCGTGACCTTCAACAAGTGTGTCGGCAATAATGTTTCCAACTTCCTTCATATCTTCTTCTTTGAATCCTCTTGTTGTCATTGCAGGAGTTCCTAGACGAATGCCGCTTGTAACAAATGGAGATTCTGTTTCGTTTGGAATTGTGTTCTTGTTTGCAGTAATTCCAACTTCATCAAGCAACTTTTCAGCTTCTTTTCCTGTGAATCCTTTTGATTTAACATCTACTAAGATCAAGTGGTTATCTGTACCACCTGAAACCAAACGGAATCCTCTTTCAAGAAGTGTGTCAGCGAGAACTTGTGCATTCTTTATGACTTGTTCTTGATATGTCTTGAATTCAGGTTTCAATGCTTCGCCGAATGCTACAGCTTTAGCTGCGATAACGTGCATCAAAGGACCACCTTGTGTTCCCGGGAAGATTGCTTTGTCGATTGCTTTTGCATATTCTTCTTTTGTAAGAATTGCTCCGCCTCTTGGTCCACGAAGTGTCTTATGTGTTGTCGTTGTTACATAATCCGCATATGGAACCGGTGACGGATGAAGACCTGTCGCAACAAGTCCTGCGATATGAGCCATGTCTACCATTAGTCTTGCTCCACAAGCGTCAGCAATTTCTCTGAATTTCTTGAAGTCTATAATTCTTGGATATGCACTTGCACCCGCAACGATAAGTTTCGGTTGTTCTTTCTTTGCAATTTCCATAACTTCATCATAATCGATTGTTTCAGTTTCTTTGCTTACTCCATAGGCTGCAAAATTGAAATATGTTCCAGAAATGTTAACAGGTGAACCGTGTGTCAAGTGTCCGCCTTCTGATAGATTCATACCCAAAACTTTGTCTCCAGGTTTTAAGAATGAAAAATATACTCCAATATTTGCATTTGCACCTGAGTGAGGTTGAACATTTGCGTGGTCTGCTCCAAACAATTTGCAGAGTCTGTCTCTTGCAATATTTTCAGCCACGTCTACGACTGAACATCCGCCGTAATATCTCTTTCCAGGATATCCTTCGGCGTATTTATTTGTTAGATAGCTGCCCATCGCTTCCATTACAGCTTCTGTAACGAAGTTTTCACTTGCTATAAGTTCGATATGTGATTGTTGACGTTCCTTTTCTTCCATGACGACATTGAAAATGTCCGGATCTGAGTTCTTTAGGTTTGTTAAATCCAAAATAATACCTCCTTTTTGCTTCAGTTATAAGAAAATCCTATAACCCTACCTCTAATTATAACACTAAAGTCCGGTTTATACAACCTGATTTAAATGTTTACTCAATTAAATTTTTTTATTGTCGCAAGTATATTATTCTTTTTATATTTTTTATCACCCAAGTGAATTATAAAAAAACCGATAAGAAGTCCGATAACCGCAACCAAAAGTGCGTTCATATCGCTCATATTCATTAAAAAAGCTCCGAGAAGACCGAGTAAAAATCCTGCAAGCGGAATTAAATAAATAATCAAACTCGCTTTCATGGATTCGCTTTCTCTAAATTCAATTTGCACGGTTTCTCCGATTTTCGCATCGATTGTGTTTTTGACTCTCAAACCGTGAAATGCACTCTCGCAGCTTCCGCCACAATGGTCGCAGTTCCCACCGCAACCTGAAACTCTTTTAATTTGTACTTCGGCCTCGTCTCCATCTAATTTAGAAACTACTCCAAGTAAATCCATATAATCACCTCTTAATAATGTCACTAATAACTTCCGACACTATTTTTATACCCATAAAATTCGGAGAATAACTTATTGTGCCGACAAATCCTAAGTTTTTATCAACAGAAACGGTTTCCCCCTCATAATATGCGACTTTCGTCTTATCCTGATACCTCTTCGGAAGATTTTGTCTTAGCTTCTTTGCAAGTGGACAATAACTCGTTTTCGAAAGTTTCTTTATAAATAATTTTGAAATGTCTGTTCTATTTCCTGCTCCCATCGCTGAAATAAACGGAATTTTATTGTCGACGGAATATTTTATTATTGCGCACTTTGCATCCACGTCGTCGCACATATCGATAATGTAGTCCGAGTTCTTTAAAAATTCATCCGCATTTTCATTTGTAAGCGGTTTTGCAATCGTTTCAATCTCCGCGTGCTCGTCGATATCCAAAAAGCGTTCTTTAAAAACTTCAACTTTTTTTCTGCCTTCCGTGCTTATTAAAGCGCCCAATTGACGATTTCTGTTCGATGGATCAAACACGTCGAAGTCTATTAGTTTTAGATGAGAAACGCCTGCCCTTACAAGCATTTCCGAAGCAATTCCTCCAACTCCGCCCAAGCCGACAATCGTTATTCGGCATGAGTTAAGTTTTTCGAATGCTTCGTCACCAATCAGAGCAAGCGTTCTTATATCCTTAGTTTTCTTCATTTGATTCTGTTTTTCTTACGTCAAGGTGCACTTCATCAAGTTGTGCATCCGAAACGGTTGAAGGAGCGTCTGTCATCATACATGTTGCACTTTGTGTCTTAGGGAATGCAATAACGTCTCTTATGTTCGGAGTATCTGTGAACAATTGGACCATTCTGTCGAGTCCAAGGGCGAGACCACCGTGTGGCGGTGTTCCGTAGCTTAGAGCTTCAATCATAAATCCGAATTGCTCTTGAGCTTCTTCTTCGGTAAAGCCGATTGCTTTAAACATCTTGTCTTGTAGGTCGGAGTTGTTGATTCTTATTGAACCTCCACCCATTTCTTCCCCGTTTATAACAATGTCGTATGCCTTTGCATAGCATTTGTCAGGTTCCGTGAGCATCTTGTCTTCGTCTTCAAATCTCGGACTTGTGAACGGATGGTGTTCCGCAACATATCTGTCCGATTCTTCATCATATTCAAAGAGTGGGAAGTCTACAATCCAAAGAAGTTTGTAGTCGCCCTTCTTCAAAAGTCCCATGTCAGCTGCAAGTTTATTTCTCAAGTTTCCAAGTGCTGCACATGTGATTTTAAATGTGTCGCAAACAATTAAAACGACGTCGCCTTTTTTCGAACCCATAAATTCAAAAACTTTATCTTTTTCTTCTTCAGTGATGAATTTATCGATTGAGCTTGATTTTTCATCGTCATATCTCAAGTGGATAAGGCCCTTTGCTTTGAAATCTTTTACAAAAGATTCGAGCTTTTTCATGCCTTTTTTCGAAATGTGTTCATCTCCACCCGGAACATTTATCGCCCTGATTCTTCCGCCGTCCTTTATTGTCGATTGGAAAACATTAAATTCGCTGTCTTTAAATAAATCGTTTAAAGTTTTAAGTTCCATTCCGAATCTCAAATCCGGTTTATCAACTCCATAGTTTTCCATAGCATCGTCAAATTTCATTCTCATAATCGGAAGTTCAATGTCGACATCGACCATTTCTTTAAAAAGTTGCTTAAACAATTCTTCATGAATTGAAATGACATCGTCCACGTCAACAAAACTCATTTCAACGTCAACTTGAGTGAATTCAGGTTGTCTGTTTTGTCTCAAGTCTTCGTCTCTGAAACATTTTGCGATTTGGAAATATCTGTCCATGCCTGCAACCATCAAAAGTTGTTTGTAAATTTGCGGACTTTGCGGAAGCGCATAAAATTCACCCGGGTGAATTCTTGACGGTACAAGATAGTCTCTTGCGCCTTCCGGTGTGCTCTTTCCTAAAATCGGGGTTTCAAATTCGTGGAAACCGTGTTCATAGTAAAAGTTTCTTATGATGTGCATAAGTTTTGATCTTTGCATCAAAACATTTTGCATTCTCGGTTTTCTCAAATCGAGATATCTGTATTTCAATCTTGCTTCTTCTTTTACATTGTCGTCGTCCTTGATATAAATCGGCGGTGTGTTTGAAACGTCAAGGATTTGTAGTTCGCTTGCTAAAATTTCAATTTCCCCTGTCGGGAGTTCTTCGTTTTTGCTCGAACGTTCGCGAACTGTGCCCTTTACAGCAACAACATATTCATTCTTGAGTTCCTTTGCGCTTTCAAAAAGATTTTTGTTTTCTTCATTGAAAACAACTTGCACAATTCCCTTCAAATCTCTCACGTCTGTAAAAATAAGTGAGCCGAGGTTTCTGCTTCTTTGAACCCAACCCATTACGACGACTTCTTTTGATATATCTTCTTTTCTTAAGTCTCCGCACATAACGCTTCGTCTTAAGCTTCCCATTCCTCTCATAAAAAATCCTCCTTAATAATCTACTCTACATTATAATACTATTGGCTATATATTACAAATACTTATTTACAATTTCTCTCTTATTTGCATTTAATTCATCCAAATGCTCTATATAATAAATGACATCTCTGAATCCGAAAACTCTTCTACAGTCCAAATTCTCATCCACAAACTTTGAAACTGCGCCCATTCCAAATGCCAAGACATTGTTCTCGTCGTTCATCGAAAGAATATTAAAAATATTTTCTTTTCCTTCTTTTGAAAAACCTATATTTTCAGCTTCTCCCACCTGGCGCTTTTGTCTGTAAAGATAATACGGTCTGTATGAGTTCTTTCGAAGAATATCATAAATATTTCTTCTGTCGATAAATTCATCGTACGAAAAGTCCACATTCTGATTTTTGATTCTACTTCCGGTTTTAAGTGCAAGTGAATGCACCGTAATATTTTCAGGCTCAAGTGCAATGAGTTTTGAAAGTGTGTCCGTCACATCAGCCACGCCTTCTCCTTTAAAACCGACAATCATATCCGTGTTTATGTCGATATCGTAGTTTTTAGCCCTTTCAAATGCGGCGTATATGTCCTCAACGGTGTGCTTTCTTCCGATTGCGTCGAGCGTCTTTTGTTGCATCGACTGCGGATTTATACTTATTCTTGAAACGCCCTCGCTCTTTAAAACCTCAAGAAGCTCAGTAGTTATACTCTCCGGTCTTCCCGCTTCAAAAGTTATCTCTACCAAATTTTTAAACTTATCATTTATTACTGATAAAAGTTTTTTTGTCTTTTCAATGCTCAAGGTCGACGGCGTTCCGCCACCGATATAAAGACTGCATGCTTTTTCTGGAGGTAAAATATCGTAACCTTCTTCAATTTCTTTCAAAAGCGTTTCGAAATATTTATCCATCCATTTCCCGAATTTGTCCATTGTCATGACCGAAAAACTGCAATAGTTGCATCTCGTTTCGCAGAAAGGGATGTGGATATAAATCAAATGATTGTCCTTGTATCGAGTCATCGTTTTGCGCTCGATTGCATCGATTTCTTCACACAATGCAACTTTGTCTGAGCGCACATGATATCTAGTAGAGAAAATTTCTCTTCCGAGTTCATTTCCATATTGCTTTTTTGTCCAATTGAAAAAACTTACCGGACGAATGCCCGTGAGAGTTCCCCAAGGCAATTCTTTTTCAAAAGTTTTCGATAGAATTTCATAAATTAAAACTTTTGTCGCACGCACTTCGTCGAGCGGAGCAATTTCAGCTTCCCCTTCGTCCAAAAGCTCATTGTCTTTGAAAAGTTTCAAATAAATCGAATCGTCTTTTTTTGTTATTTCAAAAAGAATATCTCCCTCATATTTATCAAAAGGTGTGTAGTCAAAAAATGCCTTTATCATTTCCTCCCATGTTCTGTGAGGAGAGATGTTGTTGCATTTAATGTCTATCATTATACCAAACCTGTAATATATGGATTGTTTCCAACTTCAAACTTCATTGTGGATTCCGGTCCGTGTCCCGGATAAACAATGAGTTTTCCATCTAACATATCCCTCATTTTTTTGAGTGATTCATTTAGATGCGCTTGATTTCCCGAATACAAATCGCTTCTTCCAACACTTCTGTTAAAAAGTGTGTCGCCCGTAAATACCATTTCGTCGTTGTAAAGACAAACGGAACCTTCCGTATGGCCCGGCGTTGCAAGAACTTTAAGTTTTATATCTCCAAACGCAAGTTCGTCGCCGTCGTTAAAATAGTGGTCACATTTTAAAGTCTTCGCTCCGACGAGAGTCGTTTGTGAAAGATTTTTTTCTGCATCTTCAAATAAATCTCTTTCCTTTTCACATCCGTAAATCGGAGCGCCGGTAATCTCTCTCAAATCATTCATACCGGCAATATGGTCGAAATGTCCATGCGTAAGAATTAATGCAAGCGGTTTTAGGTCGTGTTCTTTAAGTAACTTTTCAACTTCGTCGGCATCGCCGCCGCAATCTATAACGACAGCTTCTTTGTTGTCATTATATAAAATATATGTGTTTGCACCATATATGCCTAGATTTTTTCTCAATACGTTTAAACTCATATAATACCTCCAAATAGAATAAATACATTATTATAATTATAACATAAACGTCTCAAAATATACAGTAAAAAGCGAAAACTTAGACATATAACTGAATTTCGTGTATAATATAAATGTTCATTTTACACAAGGAGGAAGGTTATGCAATTTTCGGAATCACAAATAAAAGCTATTGAACACGTCGACGGACCTTGTCTTGTGCTTGCAGTTCCGGGCGCCGGAAAAACGACGATACTTATTCAAAGAATTATAAATCTCGTTAAAGTCCACGGCGTGCTCCCTTCCCAAATACTTGCGCTCACATTCACGCGCGCATCCGCAAACGATATGAAAGAAAGAATTGAAGAACTAGGCGACGACATAAAAGTTCAAAACATAAAAACCATTCACTCGCTTTGCTATGATATAGTTTCTCTCATGTGTCAAAAGGAAAAGAAACGTTTCAGAATGATCGAGGACAGGCGCCTCGGAAGTCTTAGATTCGACATTTTAAATCACACCAAGATGCGACTTGAAAAAGCTCCGCTTACAATTGAAGAATATCGAAATCTTTTGAGTGCGATTAGTAACATGAAGACTCTCGGCTCTCCCACATCTTCCGAAGACCGCGCGATGATTTTAAACAATTTTGAAGAATACTACAACGACTATGAGAATTATAAATCCAAAAACGATTTGTATGACTTCGATGACCTTCTGATTGTTGCGGACAAACTCTTAAAAGAAAATGCGGAAATAAGAAACCATTACAAAAATAAATTCAAATACATCTCTCTCGACGAAGCGCAGGACACTTCGAAAATTCAATGGTCAATCATAAAGAGTCTCCTCACTTCAAAAGAAAATCTCTTTGCAGTTGCAGACGACGACCAAAGTATTTATCGTTTTCGCGGTGCAAACCCGGAAATGCTTATGCGCTTCGGCGAAGAATTTAAAAATGCAAAAATTATTTATCTTGAAACAAACTATCGCTCGAGATTTGAAATCGTAAACTCAGCATCGAAACTTATAAAAAACAACAATATCAGATACAAGAAAAATATTTGCGCTGACAAGGACAAGTCCTCGACTGTAAAAGTGCGAATAATGAAATCCCGCAAATCGCAGTACGACCACATTATAAAGACGATTAAGGATATAGACGGTGAAGTTGCTCTGATTTATCGAAACAATCTTTCCGCAGTTGCGCTTATGGATGCGCTTGACCGCGAGCTTATTTCATTTGAACTCAAAGACCACAACATCGATTTTTTCAATCAAGTCGTGTACAAAGATATAACGGATATTTTAAAGTTCTTTAATGACCCGTCGGATATCGAAAGCTATTCAAATGTCTACTTTAAACTCAAGGGTTATATCTCGAGAAAAGAGATAAATTCCATAAAAAATACACCTGGAAAAACATATTTCGAAAAGATTTACAACAATTTTGAAGTGCCTTCATACAAAAAAGAGCTCATCGAAGAGCTCGAGTATTCAAGACGCGCGCTTCTCAAAAATTTTTCGAAAAACGGTCTTGACATTTTGCTCAATCACTGCGGCTATCTCGATTATCTAAACCACTTCAAGCGTTTAAATAATCGCGGGCTCGAAGGATATATGAGACATTTCAGAACCCTTAGAATAATTTCAAACAGTTGCAGAGATATCGAAGATTTTTTGAATCGCCTTGAGGACATCAGGAATATGGCGCTAAGAGAAAGTAGAAGTGAAATAAAACTCATGAGTATGCATGCTTCAAAGGGGCTCGAGTTTGACACCGTTATACTCTTGGACCTTTTAAACAGTGAGATTCCGGGCGAACACATAACGAAGAATGAACTCGAAGAAGAACGCAGGCTTCTCTATGTCGGAATGACACGTGCGAAAGAAAATCTTTTTATGTATGCGTATAAAAATGACGGCAACCAGGAATTTAAAATTTCCAGATTTTTGGATGAACTTAAAGGTGGAAAATAAATTTAATTTCGTCTCAAATTTTTCATTTCATAAATAGTTTTACGATTTAAATACCGCAATAAATTTCCCATATAAATAACTCAACAACCAAAAACCGGATTGATTTTACTCAACCCGGTTTCTTTTGTACATAATCTATATATTTTTTGTATCCCTATTACTTGTTTTCACTAGCTTCTTGGATTTTCTTTGCAATTTCTTGCGGAACTTGTTCATAGCGAACGAAATCCATTTCAAACGATCCTCTCGATTGAGTCATTGCCCTCAAATCTATTGCGTATTGGAACATTTCAGCATGCGGTGCTTCAGCGATAATCTTTTGGCTACCGTCTCTTTGTTGTTCCATTCCGAGAATTCTTCCACGACGTTTATTCATATCGCCCATAACATCGCCCATGTATTCTTCAGGAATTGAGATTTCAGCTTTTACAATCGGCTCCAATAGAACCGGTGCGGCTTCTTCCATTCCTTTTTTGAATGCGAGTTGTGCGGCAATTTTAAACGAAACTTCGTTCGAGTCGACATCGTGATAACTTCCATCATACAAAACCGCCTTCATATGAACTACAGGATATCCTGCAAGAATTCCATGTTCAATTGATTCTCTCAAACCTTTTTCAACAGCCGGGAAGTAGTTCTTTGGAACTGCGCCGCCGAAAACTTCTTCATCAAATACAAAGTCTTCATCACACGGTTCAAATCTAATCCAAACGTCACCATATTGACCTGCGCCGCCGGATTGTTTTTTATGTTTACCTTGAACAGATGCGACCTTTGTGATTGTTTCTCTGTATGCAATTTTCGGATTTTTCAGTTCAACATCAACGCCAAATCTGTTTAAGAGCTTGTCTTGAATAACTTGAAGTTGCATATTTCCTTGACCGCCGATTAAAAGTTCTTTTGTTTCGCTGTTTCTTTCTATGACAAACGACGGGTCTTCGTCATGTAGCTTAAACAAACTTTGAGCCATCTTGTCTTCATCGCCTTGTTTCTTAGCATAAACAGCCATAAAGAGTGTCGGTTTCGGATATCTCAGTGGTTCATATACAATCGGATTTTCAGCGTCACAAATAGTATCCCCTGTTTCAGTGTATTGAAGCTTTGACATCGCACCGATATCACCTGCAACAATCTCGTCGGTATCGATTTGTGTCTTTCCTCTTAGATAAAAGAGTCCGCCCATCTTTTCGGTCTTGTCTTTTCCGGAGTTATATAAAACTGTGTTCTTTGTAATCTTACCGGAGAGAACTTTAAATAGTGAAAGTTTTCCAACAAACGGGTCGACAATTGTCTTGAATACAACGGCAGAGAACTTGTCGTTCACGTCTGTTGTTCTTTCTATAATTTGTTCGTCCCAAATACCTTTTTGAATAGGGTGATCCTTCGGACTTGGAATATATCTCATAACCGCATCCAAAATTCTCTTTACTCCAATGCCTTCTGTTGCAACTCCAATAAAGAGTGGGCATAGTTCTCCGGATGCGACAGCCGTTTTTATACCTCTGATAAATTCTTCTTGCGTGAACGGCTCGTCGGCAAAATATTTTTCCATGAGTTCTTCATCACTTTCAGCGACGATTTCATTCAGAGCCAAAATATATTTTTCGCATTTATCAATCAATTCTTGCGGAGCGTCTTCAACAATTCCGTCCGGACCGTCGAACTTATGATATTTTTTATCCAAAACATCATAGCAACCTTTAAATTCATCTCCGTCGCCGATTGGAATTGTAAACGGAATGACCTTGTCTCCGAGTTTTTGTTTTATAGTTTGATAGACCTTTTCAAATTTTACATTATCTTTGTCCATCTTGTTTAAAAATATAAGTCTCGGTGTGTTGTATTTTTCAACGTTGTTCCAAGCCTTTTCAGTTCCGACTTCAACTCCCGCTTGGGCGTCGATGATAATAACGGAACCGTCCGAAACTCTTTTTGCTCCATACATTTCAGCAATAAAGTCGAAATAACCCGGTGTATCCAAGATATTGTATTTGATGTTGTTGTATTCAACCGGTATTACAGAAGTTCCGATTGAAACACCTCTACTCATTTCTTCCTTGTCAAAGTCGGAAACGGTGTTTTTATCTTCAACTCTTCCTTGTCTTGAAGTCACACCCGTTGCAAACAATGCTCCTTCGGTAAAAGTTGTTTTACCGGAGCTTGAGTGCCCCAAAAGGGATATGTTTCTGATGTTATCCGCAGTATATGCTTTCATGTTAATCCTCCTTATTTTAAGAAAAATAATATATTTGATTTATAGAACATTTCGAAATATAAATATATGCTATGTAATCTAAATCACATTTTTCTTATTAGTTTCATTATACCACATCCAAATTTTAAAATAAAGGTATTTGAATGATTGAGTTACATAAATTGAAATTTTTTTGTAACTAAATAATATATACCCAATAAATAAAAAAATAAAAGACTTCAAACGAAATCTTTTATTAAATAGAATCAGAAAAATATTTTAAAATATATTCCTTTGTAATATTGTCCTTTTTAAGCTCCTCTTTCAAATACTTTAGAATCGAATCGTCATTTATATTGTGCGCTCTTATGATTGCATTTCTCTTTACAATCGAGCGTCCCCTCCAAAAAAATGCCTTCTCGCCATATTTATTTTTAAACTCTTTGTTGGATAGCGTAAACAAATCCTCATAACTCATCTCGTCGCCCGATAAAAATTCACTCATGCCTTTCGGCTTTTCATAATTATACGGACATACTTTTTGACAAATATCGCATCCATAAAATGTTTTAATCTTTCCTTCAAGTTCCGGGTCCGGTGTTTTCGTTTGAGTGAGATGTGAAAGACATCTCATCGGGCGAAATTCCCTTTCTCTTATTGCGGAGGTTGGACACGCTTTTATACACCTCGAGCAATTTAAACAAATCGGCTGTTTAAATTTGTTTATATCATACGGTATAAATTTTTCAAATTTCAAATCCGTGAGCACATATCCGATAAAGAAAAAACTTCCAATATTCGGATTTATCAAACAACCGTTTTTCCCAATAAAACCAAGCCCCGCTTCAATTGCAAGCGTACGGTCAAAAAGTGGTCCGGTGTCTGAATAACAAGCAAAGTTTCCAAGACTCATAAGCTCGCTCAGCTCTTTAATCTTTTCCCTAAAAACAATGTGGTAGTCCCTTTCATTTGAACCGATTGACATGCTTCCGCTTTTTAAAATTTCCGGGCGATAGTTCATAAGTAAAACAATGATCGAATTAAATGTGCTCATATCAAAATTGTTTTTTATTTGACTTTCATTGTAGTAGTCGACAAGTTCCGGATTGTAATCGGGCTGCGAATAATCTGTTGTCGGTATTATTCCAAACTCCGTGAATCCTAAAATTTTTAAATTTTCCTGAAGTGTTAAAAGATTACTTTCCATAGATTCATTTTATCATTTTATATAAAAATTTTCCATTTCAATTTTTTTCTGATATAATGTATAATATATTTGTTGGGAGAGATTTTATGTTTTTTGATAAAAAGAAAACTTACAAAAGAATAGATTATTTTTTGATTGCGGTTGTGCTTGCGCTGCTTGCGTTCGGTCTCATAATGGTAAATTCAACAACCATGAGCTACGGTGCAGCAAAACACTCGAGCTATATGCGCTCGCAGGGGCTTTCTACAATACTCGGGCTTATCGTCATGGCGATTCTTGTAATAACACCGCCTGAATTGATAAAAAAACTTGCGTGGCCAATTTATATTGTGTGCGTAGGCGTTCTTCTTGCGACACTACTTTTCGGAATAACCTACTCCGGCTCAAGGTCTTGGCTTGGAACCGATTCATTCAAGTTTCAACCTTCTGAGTTTGTAAAAGTAGGACTTATCGTGTCGCTCGCGGCATTTATGGATAAAAATAAAGAAAAGCTGAACGAACCGTTTACCCTTATAAAACTTCTTGTGCTCGCTTTTATTCCGGTCGCATTTATTTTAAAACAACCGGACTTCGGTACCGCTGTTGTTTTTATGGGAATTATAGCAACGATGTTTTTTATCGGCGGCATTCACTGGAAATATATTTTAATTGCGATAGGTTCCGTACTTGTCTATCTTCCGGTGCATTGGTTCAATATGGACGAATATGCAAGAGAGAGAATCTTTGACTTTTTGGAGCCTGAAAGAGACACTCTCGGTACGGGAATGCAAGCCTATATCGGAAAAATAAGTTTGTCATCGGGTAAATTCAGAGGGCGCGGTTTGTACAACGGCGTGCAAAATCAAGGAAACTTTTTGATGCTTAAGCACTCCGATTTTATATTCCCGATGATTGGAGAAGAACTTGGATTTTTAGGCGGTGCACTGCTTCTTGTTTTATATTTTTTGCTGCTTACAAGAATTCTTCATATTTCAAGACACTCGGATTATTTTTCAAAAGTTTTATCCATCGGTGTTTTTGCAATGTTTTTAATTCATATTTGGGAAAATATAGCCATGACAATGGGTCTTATGCCGGTAACCGGCATTCCTCTTCCGTTAATTTCATCGGGCGGAACATTCCAAATTGCAAATCTTATTAGTATTGGGTTAATTTTGGGTATAAAGTATCATGAGGGGATAAATAATATTTCCTCCGGCAAAAAAATAGACAGTCTTTTGACATAGAAAGGAGAAGTTATGATAACATATGAAATGCTGTTGGAATCAGCAGTTTTAAATGACATTCATAAAAAACAAGATTCAAAAATATCTTATTATACTGTATGTCAGGATTTGCGGGACCTATGCCCTGCCACTTCCAAAATCGTAAAAACTATTATCGATTTTAGACGTCAAAATATAATTGAAGAAAAAAATGATAATAACGCAAAATATCTCACTCTTACAAATGAGGGAGTGAAATATATGAATGAACTTTCAAATGAGCTTTCAGCTCAAGTTGTAACCATGAAAAAATATTACAACCACAACAGCGATGTAAAAAACGATACAGTTATAATAAACAATGACAACTCTGTTGAGTATGCATCGTTCGGAAAAAATATAAAGGAGACGAAGCTAACGGAAGATAATATTTCCGGCGGATTTGTCGAAGACAAAGGAGGTAATGATAATGAAAAGTAAATTTCTTGACGATTTAAAACTTTCATTAAAGAGCTCCGGCGTAAAAGACGTTGCCGCAAATGAAATCACGCGCGTATACGACGAGTATTTTCTAGAAGCTGAACGACTCGGCAAAACTTATGACGAAACAAGAGGTTCGATAGAAAATCTAAACTCAATTGTTTCAACATTTGCACCTAAAAAAGTCAG
This sequence comes from Ezakiella sp., assembly GCF_034180565.1. Taxonomy (NCBI): domain Bacteria; kingdom Bacillati; phylum Bacillota; class Tissierellia; genus Ezakiella; species Ezakiella sp. The sequence goes on from NZ_JAXFOB010000010.1 coordinate 89,869, forward strand.
AGAGTACAAGGAAGTCGGCGACACAGTTATTAAAGAAAAAAGAAGCCTTGGCGTAATCGCACTTTATGCAGTTCTATTTTTCTTTTTGACTATTTTTTTAGTTCCTGCACTCATTGCAATGTTTGGAGGAATTGTATGTATTGCACTTTTACCGCTCACATTTATTTTGGAGGCAATCGGCGTGCTTCTATACGGAAATGCTTATGTTAACGGTCACCTCATTATGATGAATCCGCTAACAAGATGGACACTACCAATTGGAGTTATAGGCCTTTCGATTTTATGTTTCGTATTGGCGTTTTTCCTTTTCAAATGGTTCTTCCAACTTGTCGCATGCATATACAGCTGGCAAGCAAAATTCTTAAGGAGGTATAAGTAATGAAAAAATTTCTTTTGATTTTCACAGCTATAACTCTACTGTTTCTTGTGATTGGCGCCGTTTCATTTGGCGTTAATGACAGAGACAAATTCACACAAGCAATCAATTCCGAATATGGGGATGAATCCGAAACAATTTGGAAATATCCGATTTATGATCGCATTTATGAATTTAATAACTATTTAAATGATATGAATTCACAAATGCATGAAATAAAAGATAATATAATCGAAAGCTTCAGATAACACAAAAACCACGACTTCAAAAATCGTGGTTTTTTCTTTCAAAAAATTATTCAAATATACTTCCGCCTATAAATTCTTTTATAAGCGATGTATTCGGAATCATCGAATCGTCTTCAATCGAAACGAAATATCTAAGCATGTCCATCAATCTGTTTGCTCTGACATAGTTTCTATCAGTCGACGGTACTTTTTCAAGAAGCGCCATAGCGTGTTTTTTTAGAACTGCAATCTCGTAAAAGAGACTTGTGTTTATCATTATATCCGCTTGTTCTTGGAAAGGAAATACATATTTGTCCTCTCCCCTTCTTACATTTTCCCACTCGTTTAACGACGTCGAAACGTCACGCCCTCTTGTTCTTACGTCTCTTACCATACGCCTTAAAAATCTTACGTCAGTTGTTGAAAGTCTGTTCATCGAATCGATATTCATCGTTGTTAGCGCCGAAAGATAAAGTTTCAGCTTGTTTCTGTTCGGGACATCTTTTGACAAAATAGGATTTAGCGCATGAATCCCTTCGATTATGATTATTCCGCTGCTTCCGAGCTCGTGTTTTTCTCCCGTGAAAATCGGTTTCCCTTCGATAAAATCAAAACTTCTCTTTTCTGTTTCCCCGCTTTCGATAAGTTTTATAATATCTTTATTCAGCGCCTCCATATCGACCGCTTCAATCGTTTCAAAGTCGTATGTGCCGTCCGGATTTTTCGGTGTCAGCTTTCTGTCTACAAAATAATCGTCAGTTGAAATCTCAATCGAATTTAAGCCATACATAGCGAGTGCGATTTTAAGTTTTTGTGCAAAAGTTGTCTTTCCGCTGCTTGAGGGTCCACTTATAAGAACAACTCTCTTTGCCGGGTCCTCTGCAATTTTTATCGCAATATCGCGGATGCGCATATCAAGAAAGCTCTCCGAAACCAAAATCAAATCGCGACTCATGCCTTTTAAAATTTTTTCATTCAGCTCACCCACATAGTTGACGCCGATTATATGCGCATCCTTTGTGTGGTCCTGAAAAGTTTTAGCAAGTTTTGCTTCCTCTTCTTCAGTATCAATCTCATACTGATTGTCGCTCGACGGGAAACGAATCAAAAGTCCCGGATAGTAATACGAGAGTTCAAATTTTTCAATAAACTCCGTACTCGGAACAAGAACTCCTTCAAATTTTTCCTTAAATTCGTTCATCTTGTATATATTTACATCTTGAACATCGCTTGTTTCAAAAAGCTTTACTACGTCTTGTCTATTTATTTTTCGATAATAGTCCAAAGCTTTATTTGAATCCCATTTTTCCATATCAATCGCAATGTTTTTCTCGACAATTTCTCTCATTTTCTTTTCTATATTTTTCACTTCTTCGATTGTGAATGGCTCTTCGGAAGTCTTTTCCGTATAAATTGTGCTTCCGACATAGTGCTCAATCACAATATTCATGTCCGGATAAAGAGATTTTATCGCATAAGCATAAATCATTGAGAGACTTGTAGTGTAAATCCTAAGTCCAAGAGAATTTTCAATATCCAAAAGTGTTATCTCGTCGCCGGTCTTCGGTTTATAATTTAAACTTCCGAGTTCAGAATTTACCACTACGCCAAGAAAATTTTTGTAACCTTCAAATTCGCGTTTAATTATTTCGAGTACTGTTTCTCCATCTTTATATTCTACTTCTATCCTTTTCGCCTCATGCGGCATTTTAAATCTTATTTTCATGTCATCACCTTTTCTTTTTAGTCTAATTTATTTATACCCAATTCTAATCTTAACATCAAGGTCACGGAAATGTAATAAAAAAACGCATGTTTTTAATTGATTAAAACAATGCTATTTGATATAATCTAATCATGGAGGTGATAGATTGCAACCATTAATACAGCTAAAAGACTTATCCAAAGTCTACAAAATGGGACAGGAAAAAATAGTTGCTTTGCGTCACGTCGATCTTGATATTTATAAGGGAGAATGCATTTGTCTTGTCGGGCCTTCCGGCAGCGGCAAATCGACTCTTTTAAATATGTGTGCCGGACTTGAAAGGCCAACATCAGGAGAAATTTTAATAGGAAATATTCACATGGAAAATCTTACTGAAGAACAAGCCACGAGATTCAGACAATTAAATGTCGGTTTTGTTTTTCAGGCGTACAATCTTATACCGACCTTTTCAGCAGTTGATAATGTCGGACTCGGTCTCGCCTTTAAGGGTGTGCCGAAAAAAAAGAGAACACAAATGGCTGAAAAGATTTTAAAAGAAGTAGGACTCGGTAAAAGACTCTATCATAAACCTTCCGAAATGAGCGGAGGTCAACAGCAAAGAGTAAGTATAGCGAGGGCTTTTGTGGATAGTCCTAAGATTATTTTTGCGGACGAGCCTACGGGAAATCTGGATTCGAAAACTTCAATTGAGGTAATTGAACTTATGACCGACATGGTTAGAAGAAACAACAGCACTATGATTGTCGTCACACACGACATCGAAACTGCTGTTTATTCGGACAGAATTATACACTTTAGAGACGGCACAATTGAAAAAATCGATGTGCAAACGCCAAAGCCGCTTCCATCAGAGGAAGTAATAAGATCAAGGTTCGATACAATCGAAGAATTAAACAGCGAGATATAGTTAATATTTGGAGGAAAATATGAGAAAAAACAAATTTATAATTTTACTTATATCATTTATGATGATATTTCAAACCGTAAGTGTTTTTGCTGACGAACCGACGGGAAAAACCGGTGATGGAGGAACAACAACACCGTCTACTCCGCCTTCACAAGCAACAACATCTACAATTACACACATAAGCGCAAGCAGCACTGTAGTCGGAAAGCCTGGCGAAACAAAAGAAATCCGTGCATTCGTCGACTTCACATACCCGCTTGACGAAGGCGGTTTCCCAATTCTTGGACAATATTTTACAATTAGCGGAAATGCCGATACAAAAGGAAACAACAATATTTTTATGCTTAAAAGCTCGGACGAAAGAGTTCCGGGAAGATACTATAGAGGAAATATGCTCGGCGGTTCTGTTGATTTTCAGTTCACTGTTCAAATTGCAAACAACGCGCAACCGGGAACATATCCTGTAGACATCAATGTATATACAAGTGACGGTCAAAGTAAAACTGTCACAACATATGTAAGAGTTGAATATGACCCGAAGCAAGCCTCGAGACTTATTTTATCCGACATAAGAGTTATACCTCATAATACGGAAATCGAGCCGGGCGAAAAAGTCGTTGTTGGCTTCGGTGTTGAAAACCCAACTGAAAATGAAATAAACAATGTCGAAGTAAAACTTGAAGGTATGAGCCCGGAAGGATTTACTCTCGAAAGAGATTTTAACGCCAAAAACTTTGACACAATTCTTCCGGGAGAAGAAAAGCGTATGAGCTTTATTCTTTCTGCGGGACCGAATGCAAAAGCCGGCAACCACGAATTTAAAGTAAGTCTTTCATATTTCGACCCACATATTGAAGGCGGTCAATCGAAAAGCGAAAAATCGTTTTTCTTGACTCTTAAAAAAGACCCTTCAAATGTTTCAAGTGTAGTAATAGAAAATCTTGTAACTCCGGCAAACACGCTTTATCCGGGCAAGTCTTCCACCCTTTCGTTCGACGTTACAAACAAGGGAAAGAAAGCAGCAAAACGAGTTTTGATTAAGAGCCACGTTGAAGGAGACGGACTTGTAAATAAGTCCATCAGCCAACAATTCATCGAGACACTTGCTCCGGGCGAAACACAAAGTTTCAGCTTCACTTATCTTGCAACACCTGCAAGTTCAACACAAAACTATCCGATAACAATAAAAGTCGAATATAGAGACGAAGACCAAGTTGAAGGCGAGCCCCTAACAACCGAGCAATACTCAGGCATATTCGTTTCAAATCCTAAGAAAGATAGCACAGGAGACGGTAAAGAAGATAAAATTTCAACTCCGAAAGTTATTATCAGAAAATACACTTTCAATCCGAAGCTTCCTGAAGCAGGAAAAGAGTTTTCAATGGATTTGGAATTCCAAAACACATCTTCATCGAAGGTTGTTAAAAATATTAAAATTTCAATGAATTCACCGAAAGGTATGGATTCAAAAGAAACAGCCGGTTCAAACATCTTCACTCCTGTCGACAGTTCAAACACATTCTTTATCGACAAGATTATGCCGAACGGCGTTGTTCAAAAAACTATAAATCTTTACACGGTTCCTGATGCAACTGCAAAGACATACAATGTCACATGTTCGTTTGAATATGAAGACGGTTCAAACAACCAATTCAAAGCCGAAGAAGAAATCGGAATTCCGGTTGTTCAATCATCAAGACTTGAAATCGGTGAAGTCCAAACAATGGAGTCTTTCAACGTCGGAGAAGGCGCTCCCCTTTCCGTCACTTTCTATAACACGGGAAAAGTTACTCTATACAATATGATGGTGCGTTTTGAATCGGAAGATTTGGAAGCACAAAACTCGACTTATTATATCGGTAAATTCCTCGAAGGTTCTACAGAAAACTACGACATTCAAGTAAATGCAATGGAACCGGGAGAGAAAAAAGGAAATATAGTTTTCTCATATGAAGATTCAACCGGTAAAAAACAGGAAGTAAAAAAAGAAGTAAAATATACGGTAAACGAAGCTCCGGCTTTTGACCCGAACGCTCCTGAAAATCAAATGCCTATTGAAGAGCCGGGAACAAAAGATAAGATTTTAAATATTTTAAAGAAATGGTATTTGTGGGTTGGGCTTCTTGCTGTCGGCGGAATTACATTCTTTGTAGTAAAGAAATTAAAGAAGAAAAAAGAAACAAAGGATTTGACTTTAGATGTCTAATTTAGATTTAATAAAGATGTCTCTTGGAAATCTTTGGCGCAGGAAACTTAGAACTCTTCTTACAGTGCTCGGCGTAGTAATCGGCACTGCCTCAATCATAACGACACTCAGTCTGGGTTTCGGCATGAAGGAGCAAAACAAGAAACTACTCGCTCAAATGGGACCGGTCGATGTCATAAGAGTTGTTTCCTACCCTATCTATGACCCCGAGACACAAACACAAAAAGATGCAAAGCCGCTCGATGACAGCGCAGTAAATGAACTTGAAGCAATCGAAAATGTACAAGCGACAATTCCTACTTTGGAAGTCGACGGAGTTGATCTAGCTTCGAAAAAGTATTCGAACTTTGCACAAATTATCGGTGTCGACCCTGAAAAATATGCACTCTTAAATCCGGAAATGCAGTGGGGTCGTTTTCTGGAAAGCTCTGACGGAGAAGTTGCCGTATTCGGTGGGGGTCTCAAACGTTCATGGTACGATAGAAACGCTAGAGGCGGCAGAATGAACGACATGAGAGATCCTGACAAGACGATTGTCGACCTCGAAAAAGATCCAATCACTATGAATATCGGTGCAAGCTATGATATGGACAGCGAACAAAGAAGTTATGCAAAGACACACAAAATAAAAGTAGTCGGCGAATTTCCGGAAGAGGATTGGGAAACTGCGTACAATGTTTATATTCCAATGGATTTTGCTTTGAAGCTGAAAAAGGAAATCAAACGAGAAAATGACAAACAAAAAGCCGAAGGCACGGACTACGGCATGGGATATAGAGACAGAAACAGCACAAGCAAGTATTCCAGCATTATTGTCAAAGTCGACGATATTAAAAATATGAGAGATGTAAACGAAAAGGTTAAGGCTCTTGGATACAATGCACAATCAAATCTTCAAGCAACAGACGCTTTAAACAAAAATGTTGAAAGCACGCAAAAAATCTTGGGCGGAATCGGCGCCGTCAGTCTTCTTGTTGCAGCAATCGGTATTGCAAACACAATGGTTATGAGTATCTACGAACGCATAAAGGAAATCGGCATTATGAAAGTTATAGGCGCAAATGTTTCAGACATCAAAAAAATGTTTTTGACGGAAGCTGCTTTTATCGGTCTTTTCGGAGGTGCCATGGGCATTGGCGTGAGCTATATAGCGAGTTCCATTATAAATTACCTTTCAAAAAAAGGTAATCCCGACGAAATGGGCGGAATGATGGGTGGACTTCCTATGATGGGTGAAGGAAAAATTTCCATAATTCCGGTATGGCTTGTATTTGTTGCCCTCTTATTTGCGACTGTAGTCGGAATTGTAAGCGGTTACTACCCTGCTCGAAAAGCAACAAAGCTCTCACCTCTTGAAGCAATACGAACACAATAAAATTATATATAATCATTTAAAAGTTCCCTTTATCAAGGGAGCTTTTTTATGTAAATCTTAATATTTGTATTAAGCTATATTTGATGATATAATTTAAGTAGGTTAATAATTTATTAACAAAATATTATATTCGGAGGAATTTATGAAAAAGAAATTTTCATTGCTCCTGGCAATTCTTATGTTGGTTGCATTAATCCCAAACACTTTTGCTCAAGGTGAAACTGTTGAAGCAAAGAAAGCAAATCAAAAAATGACCCTCGACGGCAAAGAAGTTGAAGCTCCGTTTTACAATATTAACGGTTCAAACTATATTAAGCTTCGCGATTTTGCTGTAATTTTAAACGAAACCGAGAATAAATTCAATGTTTCATATGACAATGAAAAGAAAACTTTCATAATTGAAAGATCAAGATCATATGAGAAAATGGAAGGCGACCTCGAGGAAATTAAAAATGAAAAGGAAAAAGCTCTTCTCTCATATAAAGACGTTTATATAAATTATAATCCCAAAGGCTCCGAAATTTACGAAATCAAAGAAGCGAAAACCGCTTTGATAAACGGAAACAACTATCTTCAATTGAGAGATCTCGGCGAATTGGTCGGAATTTATGTAGACTACGACAAGGAAACAAGAACGATTAAGCTTTCCACTGATTATAAAGACGACACTTACGAAGGTTTCCTTAGAAAAACATTCACGGACGAAGAGGAAAAAGTATTCGCTTCAATCGAAAGCTTCTATAATTCACTTGCAAAAAACGATAAAGAAGGTATAAATAAATTTATAAAGGAACGTATAAATCCAAATTCCACAGATGAAAACAGTGCTGAATTTGAAACTAATTTGAGAAATACATTAGGTTCGGTCGGCATTAATGATATAAAAGAAGGATATAAAGTTGAGAAAGTTCTCGAAAACTATGACGATGGAAAAGGTTATCTTGTCGCTTTCAACTACAGTGATTCATATGTTGCAATTGAGTATTTTGTTCCTGAAAATAAGGAATCAAACATAGAAATTGCTCTTTTAGGAAATAGCGGAAGTGATTATAGCAACGGTAGTTTGGACTCTTATTTCGAATTTTTGAATTTAAATGAAGGATTGAAAATGGCAACTGTGTTCAGTCTACACGACAATTTTGTCAAAAAAGAATATGATGCAGCTTTTATTAATTACCAAAATCTTGGTCTAAAAGGTGATAAGGAAGAAATGATGAAATTCTTAAACGAAAAAGCTGTTGATCACGACATCTATCACCCGACCTACACATACAGAGTTACTGAACATAGAACCTATTCAGGAAGAAGCGTATCATACAGATTTGATTATGGCACAGGAGATCAAGTTGAATTCACATACTACCTCGGCTCTGTTCCAATTTTACAAGTTGTTCCAATTAAAGGGAATTAATAATAAAAGGATGCAATTGTAAAATTTGCATCCTTTTATATTTTATTAAATAAATTTTCAAACAAAAATCTCTCCTTGGACAAATCCATATGGAGAGATTTTTTATTAGTCAATTCTTTCTTCGCCCCAGAAAAATATCGAAACGGTTCCGGGTCCCGTATGAACTCCAATTTGATGAAGATCATGTATTTCAATCGACTCTGCGTTTTTAAATTTCTTTTGAATTAATTTCTCCACTTCTTCGGCGCCTTCCAAATAATCTGAATGTGTAATGAAAACTTTTTTATTGTAATCTTTACCGTCGTCGGCTCTTTGTTCCATAATGTCTACAAGTGTTTTAAACGCCTTTTTGGAACCGCGCGTGTTTTTCTTTTGCACGAGTTTACCTTCAACATCCATTCGCATTATCGGGTAAATATTTAGGGCTGAGCCCAAAATCATCTTGGTTCTGCTGACTCTTCCGCCCCTAAAGAGATGAAAAAAATCACTCAAAGTAAACCAGTGGTTCGCCCTCAATCTGTTTTCCACAATCCAATCATGTATCTCGCTTGCGCTCTTGCCTTCGTTTTTCAAATCATTTGCTGCATCAAGAATAAGCGCTTCTCCGCAAGACGCGGCAAGTGTGTCGGGAACATATACTCTCTTCTCACCTACTTCGTCTTCAATAAGTTTCGCAGCCATAACGGCGTTGTTATATGTTCCTGAAAGTCCGCTCGAAAGATCCATATGGACTATATCGTATCCTTCGTCAACATATTTCTTCCAATATTCATAATAACTCATTATAGGATTGCTGGATGTTGTCGGAAGTTTTCCCTCTTTCATAGTGTCGTATAAAAATCTCGGAGTTATGGTTTCATAATCGTCCCAATACTCTTTATCATCTATAACCACAATGGTCGGAATAAAAAGTATATCATTCTTTTCGAAATATTCTTTTGTCAAATCGACAGTCGCAGCTGCCGAAAGTTTTACCGGTCTCATATATCCTCCAAAAATTAAATTATATCTCCCTCTTGTTCACATTCAATTTTAACAAGTTTAAATATCTTAAACAGGAAATAGAATACAATTATTGAACTTATAAAGTCACTCACGGAATATGCGTACCAAATGCCGTCTATTCCCATGTACATCGGCATTATATATATAAGTGGTACCAATATTAAGAGTTGTCTCAATAATGACGTTGAAGACGCGATTCTCGGCCTTTTAACAGCTTGGAAAAACGAGGTCCCTGTAATTGAAACTCCAAGAAGAATTGAAGCATACATAGTTTTTCTTAGAGCAGGCGCAACCATTTCTAAAAGTTTCGGATCTGCATTTTCGTTTAAAAATATGCTTGAAATTTGATATGGGAATATCATAATAATTAAAAACACTACCACGCATATATATGTGGCATAAAGAGCGCCGATTTTATATGCTTTTGAAAGTCTTTCGTACTTCTTTGCGCCGTAGTTGTATGCAATTATAGGTTGAATTCCTTGATTTATACCGAATAGCGGCATAAAGAATATATTCGTCACTGAGCCGACTATTGAAAGTGCAGAAATTCCAAGAGTTCCACCATACTTTCTTACATTTATCGTTATTATACTTGTAACCATAGCATTTGCTATATTCATAAGAAAAAGCGGCATCCCGTTTTCAAGTATAAGAGATAAAATTTTTCGGTCAAATCTCATGTATTTCGTGTCAAGCCTCAATGTATGTTTTCCCTTTATAAAGTGCATTAAAACCCATACCATACTGACATATTGTGAAATAACGGTTGCCAATGCGGCACCTTTAACTCCCATTTTTAAACCGAAAATGAAAATAGGGTCTAAAATCGTATTTAAAATAACTCCGATAAGTATTGTGTTCATCGCCGCTTTAGAGTCTCCTGAAGCTCTTATAAAGTTGTTTAAACCGAATCCGACGATTACAGCGGGAGCTCCGAATAAAACAATATCGAAGTATTCTTTTGCATATTGGTGGTTTTCCGGAGTACTTCCGACTAAATTTAAGAGATTGTCCGCAAAAATGTAAAAAAGTGTCGGCATTAAAATTGATAAAATAAGACAGAGTAAAAATGATGTATTTAAAAATTGCTCTGCTCTTTTACGATTGCCCTCACCGAGACTTATACTCATGAGCGTGCTGCCGCCTACCGATGCAAGCATTTGAAAACTCATGATTATAAACATTAAAGGAAGTGTAACATACACTCCCCCTATTGCAATCTCATTTACGCCCTGTCCTATAAAAACTCTGTCTATAATATTGTATAATGCATTTGCAAGCATTCCTATGATGCTTGGAATCGAGAGTTTCAGAACAAGACTTTTAATCTCTTCAGTTCCCAGACCGTAGTCTTTATTTTCCACTAATGTCTCCTGTGCAGTGAGGACATTTTACAGCCCCGATTGGAATTTCTGTTTTACATAGAGGGCATGTTTTTGTGGTAGGGTCTGCCGGTGCAGGTTGTTTCTTTGCTTTCATCATTGCTTTTACCATCATGAATATACAGAATGAAATAATCAAGAAATCCAAAACAGATTGAATGAATGCTCCATACTTGAGTACTGCTGCCCCTGCTTCTTCAGCAGCTTGAAGAGTGTTATAACTTGTTCCGTCAAGCGAAACAAATAAGTTTGAAAAGTCCACTCCGCCGGTCAATTTTCCGATAAGAGGCATAAGAATGTCATTTACAAAAGAAGTGACAATTTTGCCGAAAGCACCGCCGATTATAACACCGACTGCCATATCGATGACGTTTCCTCGGTTAATAAATTCTTTAAAATCTTTTAACATAATTTTTCCTTTCTTAAATTATATTTTCACAAGTTTATTATACACCATTGGGATATTTTTTTCAATTGCTTTTAAATTTTATATATTGTATAATTGAATAATCGATAATAAAGAAAGGCTGATATTATGAAATACTATGCTGTAAAAAACGGAAAAGTTCCGGGAATTTATAACAATTGGGATGATTGTAAAGAAAATATTCACGGCTTTAAAGGTGCCATTTATAAAAAATTTAACAACGAAGAAGACGCGATAAATTTTATGGAAGGCTCTGATTTAAACGAAAAATATATGAATAATTCTACAGAAATTGGCGAAGATGAAGCTATTTTATATGTAGATGGAAGTTTTAGACAAGCTGACAATACCTTCTCTTATGGATATGTACTAATTACAAAAGACAGTGAATTTGAAGGCTCAAAAAGATATAACATTCCCTCTTTGGTCTCGTTTCGAAATGTCGCCGGTGAAATTTTCGGCGCAGTCTACGGTATAAAAAAAGCGATGGAGCTAAACTTAAAAACCGTTTATCTTCATCACGACTACAGCGGTATAAGACATTGGGCTCTCAAAGAATGGAAAGCAAAAAATGAACTCACACAAAAATATCAGGCATTTTTCGATACTATAAAAAATGATATCAATGTAGAATTTATAAAAGTTAAAGCGCATAGCAATATTGAAATGAACGAAAAAGTTGATCAACTCGCAAAAGATGCGAAAATATAAAAGTGGTAACTGTATAAAACAATTACCACTTTTTTATAATTATATTATTACATATAGAATAAGTGCGAGCACGATGAGTCCTGCTGCAGCAATCAGAGAATTTCTCAGAGCGTGTTCTTGCGGCTCAACATGTTGCTCCAACACATTTGATTTTATTTTTAGTATTCTGCTGTAAAAAATTGCAACGAGTGCGGAATTAAGGAACCCTTTAATCAAGTTAAAAGGTAGAATTGCCGGAACTAAAAGCTTAACAATTTCAGAGCGAGGTTTATCCAAAAAGAATGGAGTAACAACCCAATTCCATAGTAACATCACAACTGTCATAAGAAATGTACTTACAATCAATCCGATAACTACATTTTTTACGTTCTTTGATTTATGGAAGAAATAACTTGCCGGAATCAAAAATGCAAGTGTCGCAACAACATTCATCAATAGTCCTATGAAGCCTGTGTCCGATACAGTAACCATTTCAATAATACTTACAATAACCGTAACAATTGTCGCAGGAATAATGCCGAACATAAATGAGCAAATGACCAAAACAAAATCCTTAGGGTCATACTTCAAAAATAGTACAATCGGAAATCTCCCTACAACCATTAGTGCATAGGCAAGTGCGGCAAACATCGCCAAACTTGTCATAGTCTTTACGTTGGATATACCAACTCTTCTTTCTGTCTTACTGTTCATAAAAATAACCTCCTTTTGGGCAATAAAAAAACCCTATAAAAAGGGGATCTTCCTTTTCATCCGGACTATACCGTCGGCTCAGGAATCTAACCTGATCTGCCATATTTGGCTCGTGGGCTTTACCACCGGTGAGGAATCTAACCTACCCCTTGAAGACAAATACATTATACACCATTTTTACAATAAATGCAATAAAAAAGAGAGATTTTACTCTCTCTTTTCATCATTTTTGTCATTTTCTTTCTCATCCGTGTTTTCATTGTTATCATTTTGCTCATTTTCTTTTTCTACAACTTTTAAATCAATTGTCACGGGACTGTTTAAAACTATATTATCAGGATTTTTCTCCACTTGCAGTTCATATTTTTGAACGCCCGGTAGAGCGTTTCCCATATCGCAGAAAAGCTTCAATTTCTTTTCGTCGAAATTCGTAACCTTGCTTTCTTCCCCGCTTATATCAACCGTATACACATCATCGACACTTGCATCATCAAGCTCCAATCCTTCAGGAAGATTTGTGAAGTGAATTTGTGATCTATCGATTTCAACACGTCTTATTGCAAAATTGTCAAGCAAAATATTTAAATTGTATTTTACATTTTCATCAACCGGCATAACTCCCTCAGGAATATTAAGTTTTACTTCCTGACTGGTATTACCTTTAAGAGTTGAAAGGTCTATTGGCTCCGTCTCAATTGATTTCGGAATCTTTGTATCATTTAGCACCTTAAGTGTAATTGTCTTCGGCGTTATATCATAAGACCTCATGTTTACAAGTGTTGGAAGTGTTCCGGTTGTCTTAAGCTCAATCGGCATAATTACTGTTTTAAAAATCGGAACTGAGATATCTATAACATTCGGAGTTGTTTCAATTGAAACCAATTCTTCCCCGTTTTCATCAACCGCTTTCACCGGATTCGAAACTGTAAAAGGCTCAGTTTTGTCTGTTATATCAACGCTTGCAACGAGACTTCTCACCTTGTCCAAAACATGTTGCGGTCCCTTTATTTTTACATGCGGAGACGAAGTTGTTATGTCTCCTATGATATAATTTTCAAGCGGACTTCCGTTTGTGTCGATTTTTACAGCCATTTCACGCGTAATAACCCTGTCAATTGAAACGAGCACATCGCGTGGAGAAACGCTTTCAACCTGTACCGTTCCCGGGTTTGATTCAAACCTCGTGTCGACTCTAACTCTCGAGTCACCGACTCCATATCCCTCAAGATCAGCTGTAGCATAAATGCTGCCTTGTCTTATTTTATCGAGATCGTTTTTCTTTCCGGATATTTTTATATTTACGAATTGCTCGCTTGGGCTTAGTAAAATCAAACCCTTTTGCTCAAGGCTGTCCATATTTTGAAAATTCACACGAACATTTCTTATCGTGATTGACTCGTTCGGATTTTCAACCCCCATTACATAGCTCCACAAAAGGATTGCAATAACAAGCGACAAAATTTTGGCAAGCATATTGTTGTCTTTAAATTTATTTAGATTTGTCTTCTTCACCCTTGTCCGCCTCCTCTTCAGTTGTAATGTTTTCATCCTCCGGTTCCTGTGATTTGAATTCATTGATAAATTTGTTTAAAATTCCGCCTTCTTCAGGTTTCGGATTATAAATATCAATCAATTTCTTTCTCAATGTATCTTCGTCCAAATATCTCGAGATTTCGCCGGATTCGCATGTTGAAATTGCTCCCGTTTCTTCGGAAACAACCACAACAAATGCGTCACTCTTTTCACTTATACCAAGAGCCGCTCTATGCCTTGTTCCCAAGTCTTTCGAAAGCCTGTTGTTGTCGGTGATTGGAAGAAAACATGCCGCCGCTTTTATAATTTCCTTGTCAATAATTACGGCGCCGTCATGCAAAGGAGTGTTCGGAATAAAAATATTTATAAGAAGTCCCATAGAAACATAGCCTTCGATTTCGGTTCCTGTTTCAATAACTTCCCCAAGCCCGGTTTTTCTTTGGATGACGATAAGTGCCCCGATTTTTTGTCTTGAAAGCGATGCACACGCCTGTACAATTTCTTCAACGACAGGGTTCACCTGTCCTGCCTCCAAATTTTTAAATCTCGAGCCTATCAATTGTGACCTTCCTATAAATTCGAAAGCTCTTCTTATTTCCGGTTGGAAAATAACAACAAGAGCAATAAGCCCTGCTCCCAAAACCCAATCTAGGAGCCATCTTAGAGTGTAAAGTTTAAACCAGCCGGAAAGCTTTGTGACAATGAGAAGAACAACAAGCCCTTTTGCAAGTTGTTCCGCTCTTGTTTGCTTCACCAATTTATAGGTATTATAAACAATAACCGCAATTATAAGGATGTCGATAACATTATTAAATTTAAAATTTAAAATTGTGTCCTTAATGGAACTCAAAAATCTAGCTCCGTCCATTTTTTCTCCTTAAAATTAGATAAGTGTTTTAAATTCTTCCAAAAATTCCTTAAACATTTGAATTGCATCTTCAATCGGTTGCGGACTGTTCATATCGACCCCCGCTCTTTTTAGAACGTCTATAGGATCCATTGACGAACCGGATTTTAAGAATTCAAGATATAAATCTCTTTCCTTTTCTCCGCCTTCCATAATTCTCTTTGCAAAGCTTAATGCAGCAGAGATGCCCGTAGCGTATTGATATACATAGAAATTATAATAGAAATGCGGAATTCTTGACCATTCATATTTTATAATTTCATCCTTTTCCATATGCGGTCCGTAGAACTTTTCATTCAATTTGCCGTATTCTTCACTCAAGAAATCAGCCGTGAGCGAGCCGTTCTTTTCAAATTCTTTGTAAATCAAATCTTCGAAAATTGCAAATTGTGTTTGTCTGAAAAGTGTTCCCTTGATTGTATCCAAGAAGTGGTTAATTACATACTTTCTTAGGTTTTTATCGGTCCACTTGTTTAGAAGATAATATGTGAGCATGCTTTCGTTCATTGTCGAAGCAACTTCGGCAACGAAAATCGAGTAGCCGCTGTAAACATACGGTTGATTCTTGCATGAGTTGAACGTGTGCATAGAGTGGCCCATTTCATGCGCAACTGTAAATACATTGTCGAGTGTTCCATGGAAGTTTAAAAGTACGAACGGCATTGTTCCGTATCCACCGCTTGAATAAGCTCCTCCACGTTTGCCCGGAGTTTCGTATACGTCGCACCATCTGTCTTCAAATCCCTTCTTAAGATTTTCGATATATTCATCACCAAGCGGCTTCAAAGCATCCAAAACCATATCTCTGCTTTCTTCGAATGTGAATGACAAATCGACATCGTTAACGAGATTTGAATAGACGTCGTACATATACATCTTATCAAGTCCAAGCACTTTCTTTCTTACAGCCATATATTCATGAAGCGCCGGCAAATTATTTATTACAGTTTCTGTGAGCTTGTCATAAACACTTATTGGAATTGCGTTATTGAAAAGGGCTGCTTCTCTAGCCGTATCAAAATTTCTCATTCTTGCAACTGTAACATTTGACTTGACCGTTCCTTCAAGTGTAGATGCGAGCGTATTAATATGCTTTTCAAATTCACCGTAATATTTCTTGTAAACTTCTTCTTTTATATCTCTCGGTTCTTTTTCGAGAAGCGGTACAAAGTTACCTTGTGTAATTTCAACATCTTTTCCATTTATATTAACACTTGGAAAACTCATATCCGCAACGGTGAGCATGCTGTAAGATTTTTCAGAAGAATTGAATACAGGGCTTAGTGCTGACATCATATTTTCTTCTCTTTCACTCAAAGTATGCGGTTTGAATTTTAAAATATCATTAAAATATTTTTCATATGTTTTTAAGCCTTTTTCTTCTTCAAAATACTTTTCAAAATCTGCCTTTGTATATTTTAAAAGTTCAGGATTTTCAAAGCTTACAGCTTGGCTGTATTTTGAATAGAGTCCTTCAAGTCTTCCGTCAAGAGCTTGATATTTTGAATCCCTGTTGTTTTCGTTGAAACGATTTGAAATATATGTGCCGATTTTTGTAAGTAAAATTTCAAGTTCATCTTTTCTTGTCAAATATGAATAAAGAGTTTCGGCACTTTCCATGAGTTTTCCATTGAACTCTCTTAGCTCTGAAAGACCTGATTCAAACTCTTTCATGTCCTTTTCCAAAAGCTCTTCGTTTTCATAGAGACTCTCTAAATTCCATTTGTAATCTTTTTCGATTTCTTTTCTGTCATTAAATGTAAAATTCATAATTCCTCCCTTTTTTTGTACAAACAATATTCATTTACCGGACATTCATTGCAGTTTGGATTTCTTGAATAACAAATCCGTCTGCCATGAAAAATAAGTACATGGTGCATCTGAGTCCAAATTTCTTCCGGCAATTTCTTCCTTAAAGCCATTTCTGTCTTTTCAACCGTCTTTTCGTTTGAAAATCCAATTCTGTTCGAAACTCTAAACACATGAGTGTCGACCGCAATACCCGGCACTCCGAAACAATTTGATAAAACAACATTCGCAGTCTTTCTCCCGACTCCCGGAAGAGAGACCAAATCATTCATATTGTCCGGAACCTCGCCGTCAAACTTATCCAAAATAATTCTCGACGCCTCAATAATATTTTTGCCTTTCATATTAAAAAATCCCGCACTCTTTATATACTTCTTCAAATCAGAAAGTCCGAGTTCCAGCATTTTTTCCGGCGTATCCGCAACTTTGAAAAGTTCTTCCGTGATTAAATTTACCCGAACGTCTGTGCACTGTGCCGAAAGAATTGTTGCAATCAAAAGCTCATATGGCGATTCATGCACAAGTTCGCAATGCGCATCGTGATGATAAGCCATAAGTATTTTAGAAACTTCTTCAATTTCCTTTTTATTTAAAATATATCTTTTTCTCACAAAAACTCCTTCTCAACATCCACAATTTCAAGCATAAAATTTGATTCTATAAAATTAATCACATTTTGATAAATTTCGTCGAGATGTTTATAGTCATTTGAAACTGCCGAAAATCCGATTTCAAGTGTTGTAAGAGAATCCATGCTGCCTGTTTCGGCAATCGAAATATTAAATTTATTTTTAAGTCTTTCGATTACTTTCCTTCTTATGCTTCTTTTTTCTTTCAAACTGAAAACTTCATACAGTCTAAACACAATATTAACCGCAATAACTCTCATAAAACACCTCAACCTATAATTTAATTATACCCCATTTTAAGAACAAATTAAAGCAAAAAACATATTTAAATAAATATCGTTATATGATATAATTAAATATAAATGAAAGGGGGAACAAAATTGAAAAAGATACTTGATAAAGGTTATGTCCGACTTGTTGACAAAATGGGCTCAGACCTTACAATTGTCAATGCTGCAAGGGCAAGTTATGCCAAAGAAAGCATTGAAATGACCGAAAAAGACGAAAAATTAATTGCTTATCTTGCAAAAAATGATCACACTTCTCCGTTTAGACATGCAATGCTTCAATTTGAAATTTTTGCACCTCTAATGGTTGCAAGACAATGGTGGAAATATATTATCGGCTCTTCGCATCTCGAAGGATGTCAAGATACAATGAATGCATGGAATGAAAGTTCAAGAAGATATATTACTCAAGAACCGACTTTCTACATTCCAAATGAAAACGAATGGCGAGGAAAGCCTGATAACAACAAGCAAGGTTCTAAAGAACCTGTTTCAGCGGAACTCGGCAAAGAATATACTGAAAAACTAAAAAAATATGTAAACGAAGGCGTCGATCTCTATGAAAAAGCAATGGAAGACGGAATTTGCGCTGAAGAAGCAAGACTCTTTCTTCCGGCATACGGAATGTATGTCGGTTGGTATTGGACCGCTTCCCTTCAATCCGTTGCGCACTTTATAAAACAAAGAATGGACTCGCACAGCCAATTTGAAATAAGACAATATGCAAAAGCAGTGAAAGATCTTGCACTTGAAGAATTTCCGCTCGGCATAAAAGCATTTTTGACTGAAGACGAAATGAACGCATAATAAAAATCCTTAATCCATCAAACCGGATTAAGGATTTTTTGTTAGAAATTTTGAAAATTCACCTTTCTAGTAATCTCATTCTGTTTTAATTCTATAATCCCCTTGCTCACAACGTCAACGATGTTTAAGTCATCATCAATCGAAATAAAATCGCAAGAAAGGCCTTCTCTAATCTCGCCCGTTATATTTGAAATCTGTAGTGCTTCGGAAACATTTTTTGATACAAGTCTTTGAGCCGTATCAATGTCAACATTAAAATCCTTAACAAGAGTCTTTATATTTTCATAAAGCCCTGAAATCTCCGCAGCTTCAACTCGAATAACTTCTTTTTTATCATTCCAAACAGGAATGCTTCCGTTTGAATCACTTGAAAGTGTAATTCTATCTAGCGGTGCTTTTTTCATTACATAATCCAAAATCTCAGGAGTTTCTTCCCCTGCGGTAAAGTCAGCATATCCGCCCATATTCATAAATTTTATCGCATCGTCTACCAGATTGCCGCAGTGCGTAGGTCTAAAAACTTTTATAGGAATTTCCGATTCTTCAAGAATCTCAAACACATCCTTAAGCTGCCTTTTTCCAAGCCTGCCCGTGTGCATGTGTAGTTCTCCCACTTTTCCGGAAATTAATCCGCCCAAAAAACATTCACTCGCAAGTCTTAAAAGCTCGTGCTTGTCAAGATAGCTCGACCTGTGATCTGAAATTGCAATCTTCGAGCCGATAATTTCATTTATAAAAACTATGTCTCCTTTAACTGTCCCCGTTATTGTCGGCGATGGATAGTCGTAAGCTCCTGTCAAAGCATAAGTTCTAATATTATATTCCGATAATTCCCTCACCTTTTGAATGAGATTTTGAACGGAGCGTGTCGTGCTGTCTGTGCCGAGAAGTCCCACCAAAGTTGTGACTCCAGCTCTTATAATCTTTTCAAATTTTATAGGCGGAACCATGGTTGTAAAACCGCCCTCTCCGCCTCCTCCGGTCACATGGACGTGTCCGTCAATCAAACCCGGGAGCACCACTCTTTTTTCGAGGTCATACTCCGAAACATTATAAAAATTTTCTATATTTTCTTCAATCTTAAAAATCTTTCCGCCTTCACATAAAATGTCAACTATAAATCCTTTTAAATTTGCATTTCTAAATAAAATCATATCTACCTCATAAAATTTCTTTCAAATCTATTATTTTTAAAATCATATTTTATAACTTCACAATTATCAATCGGAACAATCGGCTCATAGTTGTGAATATCTTTAAGCAAATGGTAAATCACAAAACCGTGGCTAACAACCAAAATGTCCTTATCGTGGTCAAGTTCATTAAAAAATTCATTTAATCTTTTGAGGACTTCCGAATATTTTTCAGGAACATCGCCATCGTATAGTTGCGGCGAATTGTAAAAAAGCTCATAGTCCGGCTCATTTTTTCTAAGATAATCATAAGTCTTTCCTTCCCAAGTACCGAGACCGATTTCACGAAGTCTCCTGTCGTTTATAACGCCGCCCGTATCGTGAAAACGTGCTACGATTTCCGCCGTCTTGTGTGCTCGCATCAAGTCAGACGAATATATCTCATCAAAATGTACACTTTTAAGTCTCACAGCCGCTTCTTCCGCCTGCTTTATTCCCTCTTCGCTGAGCGGAATATCCCTTTGACCCTGAAGCCTTCCCTCTTTATTGTAGGACGTGGTTCCGTGTCGCATAATATAAATCATAGCACACCTCCAAATATAAATACTCTTATCTTATTATATTAAGTAAACGCCTAAAAATCAAATTGTATATTTGTTGTATTTTAGCAAATAAAAAAATCACCGTTTAAAACGATGATTTTACTATGGTGCGGGAAAGAGGACTTGAACCCCCACGCCTCGCGGCACTGGAACCTAAATCCAGCGCGTCTGCCAATTTCGCCATTCCCGCATATATGGTGACCCATCCGAGATTCGAACTCGGGACACCTTGATTAAAAGTCAAGTGCTCTGCCGACTGAGCTAATGGATCAATGGGGTGGAAGATGGGATTCGAACCCACGGTCTCCAGAACCACAATCTGGCGCCTTAACCAGCTCGGCTACATCCACCATACAAATACTGGAGCGGGTGAAGGGAATCGAACCCTCGTAACCGGCTTGGGAAGCCGAAGCTCTGCCATTGAGCTACACCCGCGATTGATTTATTGTCAACATTTAATATTATATAATACTAATTTTTGTTTGTCAAGTGTTTTTTTAATAATTTTTACAATTTATAAAAATATTTTTATCGAACTTCAACTTTGTTTTTTCCGACATATGCAACATATGCGCCGATAAATATTAAGAGAATTCCAATGCCGCTAAATAAATCTATTTTATCTCCGAATATAAAATAACCCAATATACTTGTAAAAATAACTGTCGTATAATTGAATATACTTACCTTGCCCGCAGGTGCCATCATATATGCAAAGGTCAAAAACCATTGTCCAAGCATTCCGCAGATTCCTACTATGGCAAGACCTATAATCTCCTTTAAATTCGGAACTTTAAAGTCTCCAATCATAAGTGGAATCATACAAATACATGTTACAATTGCGAATGAAAGCATGATTGTATGGCTTTCTTCTTTCCCTTTGAGCATTCCTATACATGTATATGCCATCGCGGCGAATACGCCGGATAAAAGTGCAATTATAGCATAATTATTAAATCCGCTTGCACTCGGTTTTGTTACAAACAGTACTCCTGTAAACGCAACTATCATTGATATGATGTCCGCTTTACTCATAGGTTCTTTCATAGTAATATATGCAAATATCGCTACGAAGAACGGACTTGATTTTTGAAGGACGGAAGCCTCCGCACTCGGAAGATATTTAGTTGCTTGGAAGTATAAAAATACTCCAAGCATACCAAATATTCCTCTTCCCAATATGAGCGGGAGATTTTTCTTGTCCTTATAAAGTGGCTTTTTGTTTTTTATAGTTATTGCTCCTGCAACCAGTAGCATCACAAAATTTCTCATGAATACAAGTTCTGCGACAGGTATTGTTTGAGCTGTATATTTAACTGCAATCTGCATTATTGAAAAGCTGAATGCCGAAAGCAGCATAAATATAGACGCCTTATGGACTTTATCCATTAAAATTCAATACCTTTCTTTGCAGGAATTCCTTCTTGATAATGGTGTTTCACTTCAACAATTTCTGAAACCATCTTTGCGAGATCTTGGATTTCCTGCGGAGCATATCTGCCCGTAACTACTATTTCATGGTCTTCTGCTGCAGTTTTAAGCGTTTCAATAACTTCATCCATAGGTAGAAGTTCATAGAACATTGCAACATTGAGTTCATCAAGTACATAAAGACCGAAGTCTTCGTTTAATTTTTCCTTAAATAAATCCCATGCGGCTCTTGCTGCCTTCTTGTCCTCTTCTTCAGCATTCCTCTTTATGAATCCCGGTCTTCCCATAGTGTGAACTTCCGCTTCCGGAAATCTCTTTAGAGCTTTTATTTCGGAATATTCAGTGCCTTTCATAAATTGAATGAAAAGTACTTTTTTACCGGTTCCGATCATTCTTACCGACATCCCTATTGAAGAGGTTGTCTTACCTTTTCCATTTCCTGTAATACAAAATAACATATTTCCTCCATTAATTATTTAAAAATCTTCTTGTCGACAATTTCAAGTTTTTTATCCAGTTCGTAAATTATTGGACTTCCTGTTGGAATTTCAAGTCCCATAATGTCTTCATCGGAAATATTTTCAAGATGCTTTGTGAGCGCTCTTAAACTATTTCCGTGTGCGGCGACAATGACGTTTTTCCCGTCAAGCAAATCCGGTGCAATCTTGTCCGTCCAAAAAGGCATTACTCTTTCAAGTGTGACTTTTAGATTTTCCGTGTGCGGCACAGCATCTTTGTAGATATAGCGTCTGTCGCCGTCTTGACTGAGCGGATTGTCATTTTTTATTTCCGGTGGAAGCGTGTCATAGCTTCTTCTCCAAATATGAACTTGTTCATCGCCATATTTTTCAGCAGTTTCCGACTTGTTTAATCCTTGGAGCGCACCATAGTGTCTTTCGTTAAGTCTCCATGACTTTTCTTCAGGAATCCAAAGCTCATCGCATTCTTCCAAAATAAAATGAAGTGTTTTTATTGCCCTTTTAAGCACACTTGTGTATGCCTTGTCGAATTGAATTCCTTCATCTTTTAAAATTTTACCGGCGTGTTTAGCTTCTTCAACACCCTTCTCTGACAAATCAACATCGACCCAGCCTGTAAATTTATTTTCAAGATTCCATAGGCTTTGTCCATGTCTTACTAATACTAATTTCATTCTTGCCTCCAAAATTCTTTTATATTCATATAATACCACATTTTTATGAGTATTAAAACTCTATTTTATTACAATAATGAAAAAGAGCAACCATAAGTTGCTCTTTAACACATAACATAAGTTATTTTTTCTTTGCTTTTTTCTTTGAAGCTTTCTTTGAGTTAACAGCTTCTTTAAGTGCTTTTCCTGCTTTGAATACAGGTGCAAGTGATGCAGGGATCTTAATAACTTCTTCAGGATTTCTAGGATTTCTGCCTTCTCTTGCTTTTCTTTCTCTAACTTCGAAAGTACCAAAGCCAACCAACTGAACTTTGTCGCCTTCTGTCAATGTTTCAGTGACTGTTTCGAGAAATGCGTTTAAAGCTCTTTCTGAATCTTTTTTTGTCAATTCTGATTTTTCAGCGATTGCTGAAATTAATTCGGATTTATTCATAATCTTCCTCCTTATGATTGCCGCTACGAAAGAATATTTCTTCCGCTTACATCCATTTTAACCGATATAACAAATATTTTCAAGTCTTTTTACTATATTTTACCGTATTTTTTGTATTTTTTTACGGTTATATGCCATTATTGAGCGATTTTAGTGCAAAAATAACCTCATTCATTTCAAAATAGCCTTCGTCAACAAGATTCTTTAAATTTTTATAGCTTTGGGAAAGATTCATTATCGCCGTTTTTAATTCCGGATCTATATCAACTTTATCAATATTTTTTTCATTATCCGCTGTGCTCAACTCACTCAAAAGTTCGAGAAAATTATTGCCTTTAAAAGTTGGAACTACCAAAGAAAGTCTTATGTCCGGTTTTAAAACTCTGTCCATCTCATAAACCTTAAGCTTCTTAATCTCTTCTTCTCCTTTGATTCCGGCGCTATAAATCGCCTCGATTTCATATTCATCGCCGTAAATTTCCATAAGAGCGAGTTTAACGTCAGAAATAATAAACTCATTCCAAAGCTGTGTTATCATAATATTAAAATTCGGATTTAAATTATAAAAATTCACATCGACCGCATCTATCAAAACTAAACCTTCACCTATGTCTATTTTTGACGCAGTCACACATGGCTCGATAAAACTTACTGCCTCTACTATTTCAACGTCGGGCTCATCCTTTATAATATGAAAAGCTGTACTTTCAAGGATCGACGGTGCCCCCGGAACAACATAAACAGTGTCTTTTTCTTTACTTTCTTCCAAAACTTTTTTTGCGATACTTTTATACAATTCCTCGAAATTATCCGCCTTTTCATAAAATTCATCGCAAGTTTTGTATTCAATCCCCATCTCATCGATGAGCTCGACAGTCGGGTGATGCTTGGTCCTTAAAATTACATTTGAAGAATTTTTAATAGTGTCAAGCGCCTCAAGCGTTATTCCCTTTTTTTCTCCAAATCCCAATCCAACTATTGTTAACTTCACTCTCTAATTTCCTCCAAATCTTTTTTCGTGACAGTCTTCGTTCCAAACAGTATGGCGGCATAAACTACAGCACCTACCATTACCGCAATTAATGTGGCAATGTTCGGCGATATTCTAGTGTTTAAAACCTTCCAAGTGCCATATGCAATGCCTCCCATCAAAACGGATGCAATTGCGCTCACAAGCGTTTTAACGTTCAGTTTTAAGCCTATTTCCTTTTTGACAAAATATAAATCCAATAGACCTGTAATCGTGAACGAAACCACCGTTCCTATTGCTGCACCGTATACATTTATCTCCGGTCTTTGTGTCAAAACATAGGTTAGAAATATTTTAAAAATTCCACCGACAACAAGATTTATTACAGGGATTCTTTCTTTTCCCACAGCTTGAAGAACCGAAGTATTTACATTTATAAGCATGAGTGCCGGAACTGAAATTGAAAGAATTCTGAGAATTCTTGCAGTGCCCTCGATTGCTTCCGTACCGGTTGAACCATATAGAAGTCGGATTATCGGTTCGCTTAAAGAAAAAAGCCCGAGCATTGCCGGAAATGCAATAAAAAGTGTTATTCTATTTATGCTGGAAACTTTCTTTTCCAGTTTTTCCCCATCTCCGAGCGTAAAAAGTTTTGATACAACCGGAATCATCGAAACTCCGAGAGCAATACCTATTACTTGTGGAAGACTTATAAGAGTTTGTGCCATACCCTTTAGCCATCCGAATCTCAAGTTTGCCTCTTCAACAGAAAATCCCGCTTTTAGTAACCCTTTCATGACAAGTCTGATATCGATTGTGTCCATAATCGGCATTATTGCGGCCCCGATTGAAATTGGGATTGCGATTTTTATAAGCTCGTTTAATATTCCCTTGGAATCCATGAGTTTATCTTTATTTGTATTAAACAAATCGCCTATTTCTCTGTTGTGTTTTCTATGCACGAGAAGCATATACATAACTCCAAGAAATGCTCCGATTCCGGCTCCGGCGGATGCGCCGCCGGCTGATGCTTCGAGTCCATAAGGTATCAAAAGATAACAAAGATATAATCCCGTTGCAACCCTTGTCCCTTGTACAATTATTTGGCTTATTGCGGTCGACGTCATCAGTTCAAGCCCTTGATAATACCCACGCATAGCAGCAAGCGGCGGACTGAATAGCATAGCCGGAATCAGGGCGAGCATCGAATAATAGCTTCCCGGATTTCCCAAGAAATTTACAAGCGGCTCTGCAAAAATCCAAAGAAGTAGTGCTAAAAGCGCGCCCAAAAATGCCATAAACCAAAATGCGACTTTAAAAGTCTTCTTTGAATTTAAATAATTTTCTTTTGCATTTTCCCTTGAAACTATTGTTGAAACCGCAACCGGAAGCCCCGCTGTAGATATCGCAAGCATTATTTCATAGATTGGATATGCGGACTGAAAATATCCGATACCCACATCTTTAATAAGTGCGGTCATCGGTATTCTATAAATCGCTCCGAAAATTTTTACAATTATGCCTGCCAAGCCAAGTATCGCAGCATTTTTTCCAATTGATGATTTTTTATTTTGATTCATAAAAACCTCTTTTAATAAAAAAACCGTGAAAAGTCACGGTTCCTTAAATTCAGTGAATTATTCTTCTTCCTCTTTGTTTTCTTCACCAACAACAGGTACATCACCGGCAGCTGTTTCAGTGGATTCTTCCTCTTCTTCAACTTCTTGTTGTGGTAACAATGAACAAACAGGTTCATCTTGGTCTACCAAGATTGTAATTTTGTCATTCTTAGCAATTTCTAAGTCTTTAACATAAATTACATCATCAATTTGCATTCCTTCAACAGGAATTTCAATTGTATCAGGTAAATCTCCAGGCAAACATTCGATGTGAAGTTCGTTTAATGATGCATTGAATACAGAAGGTTGTGCTTTAATGCTGTCACGACCGATAAATTCAATAGGAACTTCAACTTTGATTACTTCGTTCATGTTTACGCCTTGGAAATTAACGTGTAGAATTTGGTTCTTGAACGGATGTCTATCGATTTCTTTAATAATTGTAGGATGTGCTTGACCTTCAACATTAACGTCAACGATTGATGTTCCGCCTGCTTCTCTATATACAATTTCAAAATCTCTTGCTGATATCGTAATAGGCAACGTTTCTTTGCCTTTTTCAAAAATAGCTGCCGGGATAAGATTGTCGCGTCTTAATTTGTTTACACGGTTCTTACCAAATTCGGCTCTATTCTTAGCTTCTAATTTAATATTAGCCATTTTTTCCTCCTTTAAAATATCCTGACTACAATTATACCATAAAAAAATAATCAATGCAATACTATTTAGTCGTCAAATCTCGATAAATTTTAACTTTTGCATTACTTCTTATGTTATTCATATAGCGCTTAAAATTTACATC
The DNA here is from genome assembly GCF_034180565.1 of Ezakiella sp. Taxonomy (NCBI): domain Bacteria; kingdom Bacillati; phylum Bacillota; class Tissierellia; genus Ezakiella; species Ezakiella sp. The sequence continues at coordinate 116,433 of NZ_JAXFOB010000010.1, forward strand.
TATCAAATTATTTTTCACGGCTTCTTTATGGTTTTCATAGCCGCTGTTTATGTCAATTAGTTTTATAATATAGTAACCGTTTTTTGTTTCAACTATATCGCTGGTCTCGCCTTTTTCCAAAGATTGAATTGTAAGATCGAACTTCGGCTCCTTGTCCCCTATGTGATAAGCATCGACAATTCCGCCATTTGACGCCGAAATCGGCTCCTCACTGTAAAGAGTTGCCAAAACATCCATCCCAAAACTCATAGGCAAAACATTTTCTTTCATCTTTTCCAAATCCTTCATAAATATGAATTGTACTCTATATGAATCATATTTTGCGGACTTATTTTGGTATTCATTTCTCAAATTTTCATCAGTAAGCTCAAAATCTTCAGCAAATTTTTCCTTCAGCTTTTGAGTTTTATATTTATTTAATAAATATTCATTTAAAACATCCTCATTTAAACTCTTGTATTCAGAAAATTCCTTAAAAGCATTTTCATCTATTAGTTCTTCAAGATAAGCTTTCCTGAACGTTTTAAATTCCGATTCATCAACATATAGATTTGCATTTTTAAATTCAATGTCCACAATTTTTCTGTCAACAAGTCCTTCAATTGCACTTTTTTCAGAAGATGAAAATTTACTGTCCCCAAGAGATAGTTTTTCAAGTTCTTGTTTGTAAGGCTCATACTCCTCGTCCGTTATATACTCGCCGTTCACTGATGCTACCACATCTTTCGGAGGTTTTGAGCATCCAAACATAAAAAACAGAACACATAATATTAAAAGATTATATTTTTTCATTCTCCCCCCTAAACTCCAAAAGCACTTTTAAAAAATTTATACACCGTATCAATTGCATTGTCTTTAGCAGAAATTCTAATGATAGGCAATTTTGAATCAAATCTAAGTCCGTCCGGAAAGTCTTTAAGTAACTTTGTCATGTCAATCTCATCAAGCATTTCCGGCGCATATTCCATCCTTATTATATTGTTATTTTCAATTATACTTTTTACAAAATGTTTACTTGCAATATTCTTTATGAGTCCGATGTTCATAAGGTTTATCAGCGCTTCCGGAATATCACCGAATCTGTCGATAATCTCATCTGCAAGCTCATCTTTTTCTTTGAATGTCTGAATATCTGAAATACGTCTATAAAGCTCCATCCTTATATATATGTCCTCTATAAATCCTTCCGGGACCGCACTTTCAACCATAAAGTCAACCTTTGTGTTTAATGTTTCTCGCACAGGTTTTCCTTGTAATTCACCGATAGCATAATTTAAATATTTCATATAAAGTTCATATCCGACTTCCGCCATATGTCCCGACTGACTGAGACCCAAAACATTTCCGGCGCCTCTAAGCTCGAGGTCTCGCATTGCAATCTTGTATCCGCTTCCAAAGTCGGTAAACTCCTTCATAGCCATAAGCCTTTTAATGGCTTTCTCTGAAATAGAACGCGACTTGTCATAAGTAAAATATGCATAAGCAAGGCGATTGCTCCGCCCGACTCTTCCCCTTAACTGATATAGCGTCGAGAGTCCGAATCTGTCGGAGTTATAAACAATAAGTGTATTGACGTTCGGAAGATCCATTCCTGTTTCAATAATTGTTGACGTAATCAATACATCCGATTCTTTGTTTTCAAATCTATAAAAAACATCTTCAAGCTCTCTTTCGGACATCTGACCATTTGCAATAAAAAATCTAGCTTCCGGAACAAGCTCCTCAAGTTTTCTCTTCATAACTTCCATGCTCTTTACATCGTTGTACAAAAAGAAAGTTTGCCCTCCACGATTTATTTCTTTTAAAATCGCACTTCTGATAATATTTTCACTGTATTCCAAAACATAAGTCTGCACAGGTATTCTGTTGTGAGGCGGTTCTTCAATGACCGACATAGAGCGAATGCCCGAAAGACTCATGGAAAGAGTTCTAGGAATAGGAGTAGCGGAAAGCGTTAAAACATCGACGTCCTCCGCAAGCGATTTGATTCTCTCCTTGTGTTTTACCCCAAATCTTTGCTCCTCGTCAATTATTAATAGTCCCAAATCTTTGAACTTTACATCTTTAGATAAAAGTCTATGCGTCCCGATAATCATATCCACTTGACCAAGCGCAAGCTCTTTTACAGTTTTTATAATTTCTTTTTTTGTTCTGAATCGACTGAGATTTCTTATTCGCACCGGAAAATTTTTAAATCTTTCTTCGGCAGTTTTTGTGTGCTGTTCCGCAAGAAGCGTTGTCGGTGTAAGCATTGCGACTTGTTTCCCATCCATTATAGCTTTAAAAGCTGCTCTAAGTGCAACTTCCGTCTTTCCATAACCGACGTCTCCCAAAAGAAGCCTGTCCATCGGCTTTTTCGATTCCATATCGGCTTTGATGTCGTCGATTGCCATGAGTTGACCCTCGGTCTCGACATATTTGAAACTGTCTTCAAACTCGTGTTGCCATTCAGTGTCCTTGCTGAACTGAAAGCCCTCTTTTTTACTTCTCACAGCATAGAGCTCGATCAGTTCGCGAGCCATCTCATTTATCGCTTTTCTGGTTTTCTCTTTGGTCCTTTTCCACTGAATACTGTCCAAACCATAAATTCTTGGCTTTGCCCCCTCTTTCGAAGTGTATTTGTCAATCTGATTTATATTTTCGACCGGTAGATAAAGTTTGTCCTTGTCCTTATATAAAATTTCAAGATAATCTTTTCTAACGCCTTTTATATCGAGAGTCTTAACTCCGTTGTATTCACCGACCCCGTGGTCTTCATGAATTACATAGTCGCCGACATTTATATCCTGAATTCTCAAATTCGAAGCCGACTTGGATTTTTTTCGCTTCCCTCTTTTTTCGCCGAATCCGAAAATATTTAAATCCCCGAACACAACCAAATTTATACTTGGAAGCACAAAACCGTTTGCTATTGACTTCTTCGTAATGACAATATTATTTTTATCACTGTCTTCATAAGTATAAGGAAATCCGTGTTCCAAAAATCTCTCTTCAACAGCTTTTCTCTTTACGTCGTCACTCGCGCTCAAATAAATTTTATATTTTTCATTTTCATATTTTGAAATATCTTTAAAAATCTCATTGAAGTCGCGACCATATTTTGGAACGCTTTTTATTTTTAGTTCAAAATCCAAAACATCATTTATCTTATTTGGAAGTCCCGAAACATAAAATGCCCGATTCTTTATTTCTTTAATCGCATCCGGCTCAAAAAGCCTGTCTCCATAAATATCCTCGTCCATAATTTCATGGCTTAAATATAAATGGCTGAGCTCCATGTCCAAATACTCATAATAACTTAAAATCTCTTTCTTTGCTAAATCAGGATAAATAAAAAGAATATTATAGTCCTTCGCCAAGTCATAAGTCCGAACTTTAAGCTCCTCCGGAAAATATGAAAACAAAATTTCACGTTCGCTCGAATATGAATCGTCTCGAAGTTTTTCTAAAATAATATCGAATTTTTTATAGTCCTCTCTGTTTTCCTTTTTCTCCAAATCTTTTGAAATTCCATCGATGAGCGGATTTCTTGTATAATCGTCGATTATAAGTTCTTCGCTCGGAAAAATTTCAACCTCGTCGATATATTCAGTAGAAAGTCTTGTGTCTGAATCAACCCGCCTTATCGTGTCGACCTCATCGTCAAAAAATTCAATTCTTATAAGTCCGTCTCCACAAATCGGGAATATATCTACAATATCACCGCGAAGACTAAACTCGCCCCTCGAACTAACCTCCGGCTCCCTTTTAAACCCGCTTGAAATAAGCATTGAAATAAGTTCATCAAAATCAAATCGGTCGCCTTTTTTAATTTTTATAATTTTGTCTTTATAAAAATCTAAATTTAGATTAAAGTCATAGAGGGTGAAAAGTGAAAGAGCAATCAGCTTTGTTTCGCCGTTTATCATTCTTTGAAAAACTAACATACGGTCCTTTTGAACCTTGTCGTCAATAACTTTTATTTCGTAATAAATCTTTTCTCTCGGGGGCATATAGTCGCAGACAACTTCGCTATCATCGCATCTGTCAACAAACTGTTTTGCCTCCGCTTCAGTTGGAAAGACAGCAAAAAAAGGCCTATCCTCCCCCGCTACAAGGGTTATAAGATAATCCAGAAATTCGTCGCCGACACCGCTGATAAGTGCCGATTTTCCATCATTATATGCCCTCAAAAAACTTTCAAGAACAGGCTCTTTTTTTATTCTTTCCAATAATTTATCCATCTATTTCTATTTTCCCATTATAATTATTCATCGCATTATCAATTCCAATGTCAAGAATTGCATCAAGTGAATCGACCGCTTTATTAACGAGAATATCAATTATTTCAGAATCTTTCTTCGGCGGCCTTGCAAGTACAAAATCCGCCAAATCGCAGTCTCTCATAAATTTTCCGACACCGAGTTTCACCTTTGTATAGTCATCGGATTTAAGATGATTATAAATCGACTTGAGTCCATTATGTGTACCCTTGCCGCCTTTTTTTCTTATGCGCAAAGTTCCGAGTTCGATTTCTATGTCGTCTACTACAACTATTAAATCTGACAAATCGAGTTTGTAAAAATTTAAAATCTCGGAAACCGAAACACCACTTTCGTTCATATAAGTCATAGGTTTAACGAGAATTATTTTTTCACCCGAGTTATTAAATTCACCTATAAGAGCATTAAATTTTGCCTTGTCAATCGAAACTCTGTGTTTGTCCGCATAGTTGTCCAAAACCCAAAACCCGGCATTGTGTCTTGACAGCTCGTACTTTGCGCCCGGATTTCCAAGTCCAACAATAACTTTCATTAGTCGAAGATTTTGCTGATTGATTCGTTGTTTGAGATAATCGTAAGTGCTTTTGCAAACATTTCTGCAACAGATACGACTTTAATCTTATCTCTGATTTCAGGAAGATCCGGAAGTGGAATTGAGTCGGTGATAACAAATTCTTTTAAATCGCTGTCGAGAAGTCTTTCAATTGCAGGACCTGATAAAACACCGTGGGTAGCGCATCCATAAACTTCCTTTGCGCCCATTTCCTTCAAAGTTTTTGCAGCTTGACAAATTGTTCCTGCTGTATCAATGATGTCGTCGACCAAAATACAAGTCTTTCCTTCGATATCTCCGATAACATTCATGACTTCGGAAACATTCGGTCTCGGTCTTCTCTTTTCAATGATTGCAATCGGTAAATTCAATTTGTTTGCAAAATTTCTTGCTCTCGTAACTCCTCCCAAGTCAGGGCTTACAACTGTTGAATTTTCATCAATTTTGTCTTTGAAATATTCAGCCAAAACAGGAATTGCTGATAAATGGTCCACTGGAATATCAAAATAACCTTGAATTTGTCCCGCATGAAGATCCATTGTAACAACTCTGTCTGCACCGGCTTTTTCTAAAAGGTTTGCGACGAGTTTTGCTGTGATAGGTTCACGTGCACGAGTTTTTCTATCTTGTCTTGCATATCCGTAGTACGGAATAACTGCGTTAATTCTGCCTGCGCTTGCTCTCTTACATGCGTCAATCAAAATCAAAGTTTCCATCAAATTGTCATTTACAGGACTGTGTGTCGGTTGAATAATAAATACGTCGCATCCACGAACTGTTTCGTTGATTTCAACATTTATTTCTCCATCCGAAAAAGTTGTTACATCGCAGTCGAGTAAATCGATTCCCATTTTCTCGCAAATGTCCTTAGCTAATTTTCTGTTTGCATTTCCTGTAATTACCTTGATACCTTTAAAAAAACCCATCATTAAAAATCCTCCTTGTGAAGTCCCTTTTTCTTCACCCATTCTTTAATATTTTTCTGCTCACTTCTCTCTATAGCAAGCTCATCCTCTTCCACAGGCTTTGTGATAGTTGAGCCCGCAGCAACAAATCCGTTGTTCGAAACTTCCACAGGCGCAACCAAATTTACATTTGAGCCTATAAAAGCATTATCTCCTACAACGGTTCTGTGTTTATGTTTTCCATCATAATTGCAGAATATAACTCCGCAGCTTATGTTAACACCTTTCCCAACATCGGCATCGCCGATATATGCCAAATGTCCGGCCTTTGTATTTTCACCCAAAACGGAATTTTTTACCTCAACAAAATTTCCGACTTTGACCCCGTCCTTTATAAACGAATTCGGTCTTATCCTTGAATATGGTCCGTACGAAACTGCGTTTCCGACAACTGAATCCTCTGCAACTGTATTAATAATATGACAATCTTTTCCAATTTTCATATTTTTTAAAGTCGACGATTCAATAACCGTGCCGGACTCTATTACAGTTTCCCCGTAAATTTTACATTCTCCGAAAATCTCAACATCCTGTTCAATTTGAACATCCGGAGAAATCATCGTGAGTTCAGGATTGTGAATCATAACCCCCGAGAGCATTCTCTTTCTGTTTTCCCGCTTCATCAAAGCTCTTTCACAGAAATACAAATCCTCTCTGTCGTTTACGCCAAGAATTATGTCCGTGTCTTCCGTAACATACGCACTCACTTTCATGCCCATTTCTTTGGCATATTTTATCGTGTCCGTTATCATATATTCTTTTTTTAGATTGTTGTCGTTTATAAGGTCGATTGTTTTTAAAAACGCCTTGCCGCTGAAAAGATAAATCCCGGAGTTGACCTCGTTTGTGTAAGTCTTGTTCGGCTCCAACTCCTTCTTTTCAACAATTGCACTGAACTCCCCGTCTTCTCTGACAATTCTTCCATAGTCTTTAGGGTCGTCCAAAATTGCAGAAAGAACTGTTATGTCCGACTTTTCTTCATTGTGAAATTTAGTAAATTCTTCTATAACTTTTGCATCTATAAGAGGCGTATCTCCATACAAGACCATCAAAGAGTCTTCCTCTTTTATAAAATCTTTTGCAAGTTTTACTGCATATCCGGTTCCATACGGCTTTCCTTCGCCAAGCTCTTGTTTAACTATTTTAGAGCCCTTCGCTTCAAGAACCGGAGATGCTTCATCGATATTTTTTGTGCCGAGCACCGTTATGATTTCATCGAATCCCGCTTTTTTTACAGAGTCGAAAACGTGCATAATAAGTGGCTTAAATAAAAGCATATGAAGCACTTTCGACTTTGACGATTTCATTCGCGAGCCTTCGCCGGCAGCTAATATAATTGCTTTTTTAATAATATCACATCCTAATTGCAATTTGAATTTGGCGATCAAGAGCTTCCTTGAATCCTTCAAATTCTTCTTTTGTTTTAAAAGCATGGCTTGGAATTAGAAAATCAAATTCCTTGTCTTGCGATAAAATATAAATATAATCGTCCTCAACAGTATATTCACTCATATTATCAAACAATACAACGAATCTGTTTTCCCCTCGAAACGCTTCAAGTCCGCCTTCAATCTTGTCAATTTTGTATTCTCTTAAAAATGAACTGTCTGTGGCTGCTTTTGCCATAAAAGCTCTTTCAATCTTTTTTCTTATATTTTTCTTAAATAATTTCGGTATAAAATATATCCAAACAGCCGAAATTGCTGCAGCCACAACAACATTTATTGGAATTATAGGTTTTGCAAGGAGAACAAGTAACATCGCAATAACCGGGAGAGTGAGTCTTTGCATCCAAAGACTTCTCTTAAATGATTTTCCGGTATAAACTCCTCTAAGCGCAACTTTTATATAGTCTTCAACTTCAGGTTTAATTATAATTGGCATATTTCACCTACTTAACAACAATGTTTAGAATTTTGTTCGGAACAAAAATCTTCTTTACAATTGTTTTGCCTTCTGTCTTTGCCTTAATATCATCGAGTGCAAATGCAAGTTCCAAAACCTTTTCTTCTTCCATATCTCTTTCAATATTTAGTCTCTCAATAACTTTTCCGTTAATTTGAACAGGAATTTCAATCGTTTGAAGAACGGTCAAAGCTTCGTCATATTGAGGCCATTCGCATTCGCAAATCATCTTTTCAAATCCCAATCTTTCATTCAATTCTTCAGTAATATGCGGCGCAACCGGATTTAAAAGAGTGAGAAGTGTCTTGAATTCACATTTATTAATCTTTTCGGTCAAATAAATTTCATTTACAAGAGTCATTATTTGAGCAATTGCTGTGTTGTATTTTAGAGTCAAGTAATCATTTGTGACTTTCTTAATTGTGATGTGGAAAATCGGGAGAAGTTCTTTTCTGATTTCGTCCCCTTCAACAGTCACGTCCATTAGTCTTATAACTCTTTCAACGAACTTTCTAAGTTGTTTAGGTCCGTCGTCATTCCAAGGAGCGCTCTTTTCATAGTCACCCAAGAACATTTCATAGAGTCTCAAAGCGTCAGCTCCGTATTCTTTTACATATTCATCTGGATTTCTGACATTTCCTCTGGACTTACTCATCTTTTCGCCGTTTTCACCCAAAATCATACCGTGTGAAGTTCTCTTCATATATGGTTCTTCCGTTGGAACAACTCCGATATCGTAAAGGAACTTGTGCCAGAATCTCGAATATAGAAGGTGGAGTGTGGTATGTTCCATTCCTCCGTTATACCAATCGACCGGCAACCAATATTGAAGTTTTTTATAATCTGCAAGCGCTTCATCGTTGTGCGGATCGCAGTATCTCAAATAATACCAACTTGAACCCGCCCAGTTCGGCATTGTGTCCGTTTCTCTTTTTCCCGGAACGCTTGGATCCTCAGGACATGTCGTATTTACAAATTCCGGAATTAGTGCAAGCGGACTTTCGCCTGAGTCTGTCGGTTCATAGCTGTCGACGTGCGGTAGTGTGAGCGGTAAATCCTTTTCATTCATCGGAACCCACTTATCTTCGCAGTAAACCATTGGAATCGGTTCACCCCAATATCTTTGACGGCTGAAAACCCAGTCGCGGAGTTTAAAGTTGACCTTTTTGTCGCCAATTCCCATCTCTTGCAATTTATCGAGAATCTTTTCCTTGGCTTCAGCGACAGAAAGACCGTTGTATTCGCCGCTGTTTACAAGTTCGCCTTCAGCTGTATCGGTGTATGCTTCTTTTGAAACATCTCCGCCCTTAATAACTTCCACAATCGGCAAATCGAACTTCTTTGCGAATTCATAGTCTCTTGTATCGTGTGCAGGAACACTCATAATTGCTCCCGTTCCATATGTCATAAGAACATAGTCCGAAATAAAAATCGGAATTTCTTTATTTGTAAACGGATTTATAGCTTTTACACCTTCAAGACAAACTCCCGTCTTGTCTTTATTGAGCTCTGCTCTCTCGAAATCACTCTTTCTTCTTGCCTCTTCTTGATATGCTTTAACTTCTTCTTTGTTTTTCAAATCCCATTTTTGAAGAAGTGGATGTTCCGGACTGAGAACCATATAAGTCGCACCGAAAATAGTGTCCGGCCTCGTTGTGTAAACCGTAACAGAGTCACCATTTGTGGTTTTGAAATTGATTTCAGCACCATAGCTTCTTCCAATCCAGTTTCTTTGTTGTGTTTTAACTTTGTCAATATATTGAACCGTGTCGAGCCCATCTACAAGTCTGTCTGCATATTTGGTAATCGCAAGCATCCATTGATTTTTAACTTTGTGCTCAACTGTGTGTCCACATCTTTCGCAGCAACCGTTAATAACTTCTTCGTTTGCAAGACCGATTTTGCAGTCAGGGCACCAGTTTATTGACATTTGTTCCTTATATGCAAGCCCTTTTTTATACATTTGAAGGAAAATCCATTGTGTCCACTTGTAATAACTCGGGTCGGTTGTATTAATTTCTCTGTTCCAACTGAAGCTTATACCAAGACTTGTCAATTGGTGCTTAAATGTGTCGATATTTTTCTTTGTTACAACTTCCGGGTCCATATGATTTTTTATCGCATATCTTTCCGTCGGAAGACCGAATGCGTCAAATCCTATTGGGAAAAGCACATTGTAACCTTGCATTCTCTTTAGTCTTGCAACGACGTCAAGAGCGGTGTAACTCCTTGGATGCCCGACGTGAAGACCTTGTCCTGATGGATAAGGGAATTCAACGAGTAAATAATATTTCTTTTTGTCGTAATCTTCTTTGGCATCAAAGACATGAGTCTCTGCCCATTTATCTTGCCACTTTTTTTCTATTTGTTGATGATTATATTCCATAATAACTCCTAAAATTCACAATTGTTTACAGTTCTTGGATAGAGGGCAACGTCGCGAACATTGTCAACCCCTGTCATATACATAACCATTCTTTCAAAGCCGAGTCCATATCCCGAGTGGATTGTGGAGCCGTATTTTCTCAAATCCAAATACCACGAATAATCTTCCGCATTCAATTTGAATTCTTTCATTTTACTTAAAAGAACTTCGTAATTTTCTTCTCTTTGGCTTCCACCGATGATTTCCCCAATGCCCGGAACGAGAAGGTCGCAAGCTGCAACTGTCTTTCCATCCGGATTCAGTTTCATATAAAACGCCTTGATTTCCTTCGGATAGTCCGTGACAAATGTCGGTCCGTCAGAGTGAACTTCCGCCAAATATCTTTCGTGTTCACGTTGAAGGTCGTCTCCCCAACTTGGTATGACGTCAAATTTGTGGTCAGCATTTCTTATAATGTCAATCGCTTCGGTATAAGTTATACGAGCAAATTCGCTGTTTGCAATTTTTTCGAGTTTTTCAATCAAGCCTTTTTCCACGAATTTATCCAAAAATTGCATTTCTTCCGGACAATTATCAAGAGTATATCTTATGATAAATTTCATCATCGCTTCGGCGATATCCATATTTCCCTTCAAATCGCAAAATGCCATTTCCGGTTCAACCATCCAAAATTCAGCCAAGTGATTCTTTGTATTTGAGTGATCGGCTCTGAAAGTCGGTCCGAATGTATAGATGTTTCTGAATGCTTGAGCCATTGTTTCCCCTTCGAGTTGTCCTGTAACAGCAAGATTTACAGGCTTTCCAAAGAAATCCTTTGTGAAGTCCACGCTTCCGTCGTCATTTTTCGGAATATTTTTCAAATCGAGATTTGTAACGTGGAAAATTTCCCCTGCTCCTTCTCCGTCAAAAGCTGAGATGAGCGGAGTTTGTGCATACAAAAATCCCCTGTCTTGGAAAAATTTGTGGATGGCATAAGCCAAAACACTTCTTACTCTGAAAGTTGCTCTGAAAAGATTTGTTCTTGCCCTTAAATGCGCAATAGTTCTTAAATATTCCCTCGTGTGTCTCTTCGGTTGAAGTGGATAATCCGCGGTACTTTCACCTTCAACTTCAATTGATGTTGCTTTGATTTCAAAAGGTTGTTGCATTTCCGGTGTCAATACAAGAGTACCTTTAACCCTTATAGCCGAGCTTAGATAAAGTTTTTTAAGCTCTTCAAAATTTTCTGTATTTTCATCCATTACAACTTGCACAGATCTGAAATCTGTTCCGTCATTTAATTCTATAAATGCAAAACTTTTTGAGTCGCGAAGGTTTCTTATCCAACCTTCCGCCTCAACAACCTGTCCATCTAATTCGACTGCTTTTTCAAATAAACTTTTTATCTCCATATTTACCTCCATTGATTTTAAAAAAATAGATTCCTCTTACCGAAAAGGTACGAGAAATCTTCGTAGGTGCCAACCCTTCTAATACTTAGATGCTCTTATCGCGAGCGAACGATTGTCCAGTAGGGAAACATGTTTCGGCTTTTGGTTTATTAAATTCACCTGACTCTCACCGTCTCAAGCTCGCTTTGAAATTTAATAAACCGCCTGTTTCCAAGGACATATATTATCTATATTTTACCACTAAATCCAATAATTATCAATCGATTTAATCAGTATTTTCGTCTTTTCCGCCTTTTTCTTTATCCATATCTATAATAATTGTTTCTCCCGGTTTAATCATGCCGAGAGCTCGTGCTTCTTTTTCGATAAATTGCAAACTGTCCGAATTTTCCAAATCGTAATTTATCGCTTCAAGTTTGCTGTTTAATTCTTCCAAATCGTTTTCAAGGCTCGCCTTTTCTTTTTTTAATCGCGACTTTTCATTTAAATTGTTGTAAAAACCGACAGCAAAAGCCGCAAAAGAAATAATTATTATAGCTGCGAAAATGAGTCTGTATAAGCTATTCGTCTTCATTTGCCATTCTCACATATGCTTCGTCTTTTTGTGTCAAACCGACAACCACAAATCTGGAGTTTCCTCTGCTACTTTCAAAGCTTATTACATCTCCGATTTTCACTTCTGAACCCGGCTTTGCAGGAGTGCCGTTCAGTTTTATATAACCGTTTAAAACAGCATCCTTTGCAACAGTTCTTCTTTTAATTATTCTTGAAACCTTCAAAAACTTGTCCAATCTCAATTAAATATCACCTTTATCCTTAAATTCTATCAAAACTGCACACATATCGTCATATCTTACGCCGCTGTTAAAATAATCAAGCGAAACTCTCAAAGTCTTTAAAATATCATTCGGCTTTCTTCTGATAATGCTCTCAACTCTGTCAATGCCGTATTCTTCCCCGTCTTTGTTTTGTGTTTCTTTTATGCCGTCTGTGAAAAGTAAAATTTTATCCCCCGGATTAAATCTTATGACCTTTTCCTTGAAATCAATCTTTTCGAAATAACTGCAGACCGGCTTTCCCGACATTTCAATTCGAGTAACGTCATTTTGTCTGATTAAAAGCATTGGACAATTGTGTCCGGCATTGGAATATGAAATAGTTTGTTCGTTCGTGTCAATCAAAACATGAAACATAGTAAGATACTGACTTATATCGAGTCTCAAATCCAAAAATCTTCTATGAAGCTCCGTCAAATCGTAAGCGCTGCTGTGATAATCCTGTAGATTTCTCATAGTCTCACGAACAAAAACCGTGACCATAGCCGCCGGAACACCGTGTCCGGAAACGTCACAAATATATGCGCTTGTAATATTTTTATTTATACTTATAACATCAAAAATATCACCGCTTAACTGTTCACATGGTTGATACATATAGTCGACCTTGAGCCTTCCGAAATCTAAATCAACCGGCAAAATCGACTCCTGAATTTTCTTTGTTAGAGTGAGATCCTTATTCATTATTTCATTTTTAAATGTGATTTCATTCTGTATATTTTTTAAAGATGTCATATCTCTATAAATATCGACATATGCTGTGATTGAGCCGAAGTCATCTCTTATCGGAGCAGTCGACACATCATAAACTTTCCCGTCAAATTTTAAATCCGACTTTTTCATATCTTCGTCTTTAAAATCCGACGGCGTAATATAAATACTGAAAATATCTTTAAATTTTGTCGTCTTCAAATCGTCAATCTTCATCCCTTGCGGGTCGAAATTTAGCTTGTTAACAAGCGGTTTGTTTGCAAAAATAACAATACCGTTCACACTTGTAATCTTCACCCAATCCGGTAAAAAATTCAGAACATCAAGATTGCTGTTTAAATCAACTAAGTTAAAGTTTTTCATAATACTCCTTTGGCGGTCTTGGACCCAAAAATGTGTAAAAATAAGTTTTTATTTTACCATTGTATAACTTTCTGTTTTTATCAGCCTTCCTGTCAAGAACTGTTTCGAGCTTGTCATAGTCCGTAATGACATATGTGCTCCATGTAGGCAGCTTGTCAATAAGGGTTTTGAAATTCCCATAAGTTCTGTCAAGAAGCTCGTCGTCAAGTCTTACCCCATACGGAGGATTTGTAATTATCACTCCGTAATCATCTTCGATTTCGACTTTTCTCACTTCTTTTGTGAAGAGAAAAATATCTTCAACGCCGATGTTTTGTGTATTATCTCTCGCTATCATAATCATATTTCTATCGTAATCCGACCCGGTTATATTTAGAGTTAAGTCTTTGTCTATTGCCGCTTTTGCGTCTTTTCTTATAGTTCTAAACTCCGACAAATCCAAAAATCCAAAATGTTCGCACGAAAATCTTCTTAAAATTCCCGGAGCAATATTTCTCGCAATCATCGCCGCTTCAATTGGAATCGTGCCCGAACCGCAAAACGGATCGTAGAGAGGTCTGTCTTTGTTCCAGACGCTCAAATTTATCATAGCTGCTGCGAGAGTTTCCTTTATAGGTGCCGCTCCCTGCATCTTTCTGTATCCTCTTTTGTGAAGCCCCGCTCCTGATGAATCTAGATATAAAATCGCATGGTCTCTGTTTAAACTGATTTCGAAATTATACTTCTTTCCGGTCTTTTCGTAATAATCCTTGTTATATGTTAAATTGAGCTTGTCAATTATTGCGCGCTCAGTAATTCTTTGACAATCCGAGATTGAAAAAAGTTTGGACTCATAACTTCTGCCGTTAATTACAAAATTTGCATCTTCCGGTAAAATCTCCGCCCAATCTAAAGAGAACACATTCTCGTAAAGTTCATCAAAAGTATAAGCGTCAAATTCGAGCAAGTTAATATGAACCCTCTCGGCTGTCCTAAGCCAAAGGTTAGCTCTGAAAATATCTGCGCTCGTACCATAAAATTCTATATGCCCATCGGTCACGCTCTTTATCTCGAGTCCCAGATTAAGTATTTCTCTTTTTAAAACCGCCTCTGTTCCGAAATGGCATGTTGCTGTTAATGTATAAATCATTCTTGTCCTCCAACTTAATTATATCAAATAAAAGGATTATTTTAAAGACCAAAACGCTATTTATGTAAATAATAAAAAACTCGCCAAATAAATGACGAGCTTTTTAAATCCTGTTTATTAAACCGGAATTTTATTTTGCGAATCTTTCTTCAACAACGCTCCAGTCAACAATGTCCCAGAATTTCTTTAGATATTCTGCTCTCTTGTTTCTGTAGTCAACATAGTATGCGTGTTCCCAAACGTCGTTGTTTAGAAGTACTTTATATCCTTTTGAAATCGGTGCATCTTGGTTTGCTGTGGTCATGATTTCGAGTTTTCCGTCTTTTTCTACGAGCCAAGTCCAACCTGAACCGAATTGTCCTGAGCCTGCTTTTTCAAATTTTTCTTTGAATTCTTCAAATGAGCCGAAAGCTTTGTCAATAGCTTCTTTCAATTCACCTTTCGGTTCTTTTTGTCCATCTTTTGCAAGTTGTTTCCAATAAACATTGTGGTTATAAACTCCACCGCCTTGATTGATTATTGCTTGTTTTTTATCTGCAGGAGCCTTGTCCAAGTTTTTCAAAATTTCACAAGGATGCATATCTGCGAGTTCCGTTCCTTCAATCAATTCATTTAGCTTGTTTACATAAGCTTGGTGATGTTTGTCGTGGTGATATTCGATTGTTTCCTTGCTGATAACCGGTTCTAATGCATCGTATGCATATGGTAATTTAATTAATTCAATCATTATAAATTCCTCCTTTAATGATTCTATTTAATTCTTACCCCACATATAGTAATAATAAACATTAAAAACTTGACAACTTGCAATTTATCATATATAATTTAATTACCGTTGATACGGACGGGACTTTTTATACAAGAAATATGTATACGTTTTACTTGCGTTAAAAGTTATAGAGATGGAATTATCCCATGAAGAAAGGTGGTACCGCGTTATGATGCCCTTTTATTCATGGGCTTTTATATTTTTAAGGAGGATTTATGAAACTAGTTGATGAATTAAGAGCGCGCGGTTTTATCGAACAAATGACATACCCTGAGGAGCTCGAAGAAAAATTAAATGATGGAAAACTAACATTTTATGCCGGATTTGACTGCACTGCAGACTCATTGACGGTCGGTCACTACCTATTAATTTGCCTTTTTAAACATTTACAAAAACATGGACATAAGGCAATTTGCATGATCGGTGGCGGCACAACGATGATCGGTGACCCGTCCGGAAGAAACGATATGAGAAGACTTATGACGAGAGAATTTATCGACCACAACGCGGAATGCTTCGAAAGACAACTTTCGAGTCTTTTAAATATGGACGGCGAACACGGAATTTTTATGAACAACAAAGACTGGCTTTTGGACCTCAACTTCCTTGATTTTGTAAGAGAAATCGGAACGGAATTCAGCGTAAACAGAATGCTCCAATTCGACTGCTACAAAACAAGACTCGACAAAGGTTTAACCTTCTTTGAATTTTCATATATGCTCATGCAATCCTACGACTTTTTGAAATTGTACAGAGAAGAAAATTGCACTCTTCAAGTCGGCGGAAACGATCAATGGTCAAATATGCTCGGCGGCTACGAACTTGTAAGAAAGCTTGAAAATGCAACTGTCTACAATATGACAATCCCACTTCTAACAACCGCCGACGGCGTCAAGATGGGAAAATCAATGGGCAATGCAATTTGGCTCGACAAAGAAAAAACTTCTCCATTTGATTTATATCAATACTTCAGAAATGTCGACGACAGAGACGTCATAAGATTTATGAAAGTTCTTACATTCCTTCCACTTGATGAAATTGAAAGAATCGAAAAGGAAGAAGACATCAACAGACAAAAAGAAATTCTTGCATATGAAATCACAAAGGATATTCACGGCAAAGAAGAAGCGGACAACGCTATAAACACAGCGCGCGCACTGTTCAGCGGAAAAATAAATGCCGAAAATATGCCGGAATTCGAACTTGATGCAACGAAAGCGGCTGACGGCATCGGTCTTCTAAATCTACTTGTCGAAACCGGAATCTGCAAATCAAACAGTGAAGGAAGAAACCTCGTCAAAGGCGGCGGCATCAGTATCAACGACGAAAAAGTAAGCGACCCGTCAATGACTGTTTCACTTGAAGAATTAAAAGATGAAATCATTATTCAAAAGGGAAAGAAAACATTTTTAAAAGTTTATGTAAAATAAAAAGAGAGCCTGTTTCATATTTGAACCAGGCTCTTAGTGTGTCTTTTTTTCAAAATTCAATTTGTATGTTATAAATCCGGAATAACCGAACATGAGAAATAGCAAGAGTGAAATTTCGACGATCCCCATCGTTCCGATGTCATCGGTCGCCTTCCTCACTTTGTTATATATAATTCCGATTATAGCTAAAACTCCTCCGAGATTTATCCAGCTAAGCCCCTTTAAAAAGCTTATAAAGTCGCTCTTTTTATAGAAATAGCTGACGAAATATAAAATACATACAATTAAATGTAAAAATATAAAAGTTAATGTAACTCGTCCTATCATATCACTTTTATTCTGGCTTTATCGCCAGAATTTTCCCCCTCTTTATAAATTCGTCAAGACCTTCGTGACCCCATTTGTTTAAATATTCCGGAGTCAGGTCTTCCTCGACTATTGTGTAAGGCATAAATCCGACTTTTTGAAGAATCGTCTTCAGAGCCTCTGAAGTTATAGAGCCCCCAACTCAAGTTGCGTGAAAAATCGGATCTGCGAGAATATTTTCCGGAAGACTCTTAATTTGAATTATATCACTAATGGAAACACGTCCGCCCGGCTTAAGCACTCTAAAAATTTCTCTATAAACTTTCTCTTTGTCTTCAAGAAGATTTATAACGCAGTTCGAAATGACAACGTCGAAAGTGTTGTCCGGAAGATTTATATCGTCTATATCCGACACAACAAATTCCGCATTGTTGAAATGTCTCTTGTCCCTTATAACATTTGCCTTTTCAATCATTTCCGGAAGTCTGTCAATGCCGACAGCTTTCCCCGTTCCGTTTAGCTCTCGCGCCGCCTTAAAAACGTCAACACCTTTTCCGCATCCCAAATCGAGAAGCCAATCCCCTTCCTTGAGTTTTGCGTTTTGAATCGGATTGCCGCAGCCGAGACCTAGGTCTCCGCCAAGTTCGATGTCCTCGTCGGTATATCCGAGAGAATAAGCGACCGCACGCTGCTTTTCTTCGTCGGAAATTCTATTGTTTTGAGCAATTTTTTTGTAAAATTCGTCTACATATTTTTTTGTATCGAATTTTTCAGTCATACCTATATCACCCCAAAATTTTTTAAACCATTTCGTCCAACTTTTCTCTCACTCTGTCTATTCCAAATTTGTTCAAACTTGAAAACGGTAGAATCTCATCCTTTGCATCCAGTTTTTTTCGAATTTTCGAAACTGCCCCCTGATACTTGCTTCTTGCAATTTTATCAGCCTTTGTCGCAACAATAAGACAATTGAATCCGAAATGCTTTATATAATCATACATCATCTTGTCATCGTTTGTCGGCTCGTGCCTTATATCGACCACAAGCACAATTCCCTTTAAATTTTTTCTGCTCTCAAGATACGTTTCGATATATGTCTTCCAATTCTCTTTTTCTTTTTGGGATGCAATCGCATATCCGTATCCCGGCAAGTCGACAAGTCGAATCTCTTCATTCACCCCATAAAAATTTATGGTTCTCGTCTTTCCCGGTTTTGAAGAAGTCCTCGCAAGCGATTTTCTGTTCATTATGCCGTTTAAAAGACTAGATTTTCCAACATTGCTTCGTCCGGCAAATGCAATTTCCGGCAAACTCTCGTCCGGATATTGGTCCGGTTTTACAGCAATTTGAACCAAATCCGCTCTTTTTATATTACTTAATGGCAATTTTAAACACCTCGCCTATATCCTTCACAAATTTAAACTCAAGTTTTTCTTTCACATCTTCCGGAATCTCTACCATATCTTTCTTGTTTTCTTCAGGAAGCACAACTATTTTTGCCCCCATTCTAAGAGCCGCCAAAACTTTTTCTTTCAGCCCTCCGATTGCCAAGACTCGGCCCGTCAAAGTGATCTCACCTGTCATTGCAACATTTCTGTCAACCGGTCTTTCCGTAAGCGCAGATAAAATTGAAACCGCAATCGTCACTCCCGCACTCGGCCCGTCTTTTGGAACTGCCCCTTCCGGCACATGAAGATGGATGTCCGTTTTCTTATAAAAATCTTCCTTGACGCCAAGCTTCTTCGCATTTTTTCGTATATATGAAACTGCCGCTGCTGCCGACTCTTTCATAACATCTCCAAGCTTACCGGTGAGAGTAAGTTTTCCTGTTCCCGGAGTTGCAATCGCTTCAACTTGAAGAGTTACCCCTCCGACACTCGTCCAAGCAAGCCCGTTTGTAACACCGATTTGGTCTTTCTTTCCAAGTTCATCAATTGTAAATCTTCTTGGTCCGAGCATCTCCTGTACCATATTTATCGTGACAGAAACCTTTTCTTTTTCTCCTTCGGCAATCTTTACCGCCGCTTTTCTTATGACAGATGAAATTTCTCTTTCGAGATTTCTGACACCCGACTCTCTTGTATAATACTCAATAATCTCTTTAATCGCACCCGGTGTGATGTTGAAATTTGTTGTATTAACTCCGTTGTTAGCCATTTGTTTTTTCACAAGATATTTTTCAGCTATTTTTTGTTTTTCATCATTTGTATATCCCGCAAGACGTATAACTTCCATTCTGTCAAGAAGTGCCGGCGGTAAATTTAAACTGTTTGCAGTTGTGACGAAAAACACCTGCGACAAATCGAAAGGAAGGTCCAAATAGTTGTCTTCAAAATCCTTGTTTTGCTCAGGATCCAAAACTTCCAAAAGTGCGCTTGCAGGGTCCCCTCTAAAATCCGAATTGACCTTGTCGATTTCGTCAAGTAAAAATACCGGATTATTTGAACCCGCTTTCTTCATGCCCGAAATAATTCTTCCCGGCATTGCACCGATATATGTTCTTCTGTGACCTCTGATTTCAGCTTCGTCTCTGATTCCACCAAGACTCATCCTAACAAAATCTCTATCGAGAGCCCTCGCGATACTCTTTGCGATGGAAGTCTTTCCAACTCCCGGAGGGCCTACAAATAGAAGAATGTTTCCCTTTGATTTGGGATTCAATTTTTTTACAGCCAAATATTCGAGAATTCTCTCCTTGATATCTGTTAAGCCGTAGTGGTCTTCGTTCAAAACCTTTCTTGCATATTCAAGGTCCACAGCTTCGTCCTTCGACTCTGTCCATGGTAAACTTAAAATCCAATCAACATAACTTCTTATAACTCCCGTTTCCGCTTGATTGAACGCATTTTGAGAAAGTCTTTTAACTTCCTTTAATGCCTTCTCCTCAACTTCCTTCGGCAAATTCTTTTCGGCGATTTTTTCCCTCAAATCGTCAACTTCAGCTTGAATATTTTCACCGTCGCCCAATTCATCTTGAATTACTTTAATTTTCTCGCGGAGATAATAATCCCTTTGAGTTTTATTCATTTGAGATTGAACCAACATATTTATCTCATTTTCAATTTTTAAATTTGCAATCTCTCTCAAAAAATACGTGTGGAGTAAAATAGCACGCTTTTCAAAATCGAGCTCACTTAAAACCTTTTGCGCTTCGCTCGTGCTTATTTGAATTGTAGAAGATGCAATGTTTATAACCTTCTCAGGGTCACTCTCTTCCATAAATTGCGCAATTGATTTTTCTGCAATTCTCGCATTCAATTTTGAATATTCTTCCACATCTTTTTTTATAAGCCTCAAAAGCGCTTCTCCTTCTTCCGCGAAATCAGAAAAAGCGTCTTCTCTCACTTCAAGCGCTTCGATATTTGCTTCAAAATAATCATTTGTTTCCGTAAATTCGGCTATACGTCCCCTCATTTTGCCGTCTACCAAAATTCTTATTCCGCCTTGTGGCATTTGACCGAATTGTTCAACAGTACAAATTGTGCCGTACTCATATAAATCATTAACTTTAGGATTTAAAATGTCCGCATGCTTTTGCGAAACCACGAAAATCATATTATTTTTATCACTTAAAACCTCAAGCGCCCTTGCACTTTTCGGACTGTCAATATCAAAATTGACAGTTGTATCCGGAAAAACCGTAATGCCCCTTAGCGCTATTATCGGCATATTTATCTTATTAATATTATATATACTCAAAAGAATTCCTCCTATAAATATCTGCATAAATATAAATCTTAAATCTTATTCTAACATATATTTACCCAATTTAAAAGTGCATAAATTACAATAAAATCTCTAATTCAAAGTTATATCCGACTAATCTTTATACATATTCATGAACAAGTGTTGCATTTTTTTCACATAGTGGTATAATATTTGGGAAGACATAAATTAGAAAAGGAGATCAAATTGAAAAGATTATTTTTAATTGCAGTAGCTGTAGTATTTTCATTCACAGCATGCACAAACAAACCGAAAGACGACAAAGTTGTCGACGAAACAAAAACGGAAACAACTGATACAACCGAAAACACTTCAACAGAAGAAAATACAATGGAAGTTTCCAAAGAAAACCCAATTGTTGTTGACAAAGAAGCTAAAACAATTTCCATTCTTGCAACAGTAAACGGAAAATATTTTGACGAAGTTACAAGACATATGGCAATTTCTGAAAGCGGCAAAATTGCCGACATGGCTCTCTTTAAAACACCTGTAACACCGACAGACTTCTACAACGGACTTCTTGAAATCGGTGCAAAAGCCGGAGACAATATGACAGCTGAAAATGCAGCAACAACTACAACTGAAGGAAGCAAGCTAAATGTAACTCTTTCATTCGGAGACAAAAAAGACGTTGACGTAAACGAAGCTGTTTTAGATTCAAACGGAACACCGCTCGACATTCGTTTCAGCGGCAACATGGACAATTCAAAAGAATTTAACACTGGTTGCATCACATGCCTCGACAGCTGCTTTGTAGGAATCACATCAAATGCTGCTTACCCACTTGGAGCTGTTGAAGAACAAAAGAGCGTTGAATTTAAAGGAAACAAAGACGTACTTCCTGCAGACGGCTCTGAAGTTGTTATAACTTATAAACTTGCAGACTAATAAAATAAATTCCATTGCAAAAAATCTTATACTCTCATACGTAATCGCCCTTTTAGTCGACATGGTTTCGACCTACAGCGTCTGGCTTCGCATGAGAATAAAAACTCCCATAATAATATGGGCAACATTTTTTGCGGCATTTATTATACTCACAATTTTTAAATTCAAAATAAACAAAAGCTTATTTCTACTGCTTGAGTTCACAACACTCATACTCGCAGCCATAGGAAATAAACTTTCTGTACTGATTTATGATATAAGAGACAGTTTCTTTTTAAAACTGCCGATATTAAAATCACTTTATATCATAATACCAATTTTTATTATAATGAATATATTTATGTTTTCAAAAGATAGAGCTTAGTTCTCTATCTTTTTTGTTTAAGATAATATGTAATTGAAATAAAAAACTAAATTAAATTAAATATCAAATACCTGAATCGTTATTTGGTTAATATCTATTAAAATCTTGCATTCGCATTGATAAAAAAATTAAAAATATAAAATTATTCACCATAACCATTTATAATAAACCGGTTATTAAATTTTATATGTAAAAAAGCCGTGCAAATCGGCAAAATTTATTATTAGTATGTATCAACTACATTTATAAAAAATTAAATATGAAAATCCCTCGACTTTCTAAAATCCGGTCTTGAGAAAGAGTCTTCCCACATATTTCCCACAACTCGAATCGAGCCGGAGTTGAATGCGTCAATCGTAAACCCAGGTCTTATGACCACCCTATTCATTGAATAAACATCATAATCACTACCACTTCTGTAGTCAAGATGAATATAATGAAGCGGACCAGGTCTATATGCTGGAATTAAATTCCTTTCACCTCTTGTTACCCAATATGCATGGTAATACCTATTTGGGTCAGAGCTTGATTCAAATTCAGTTTCCATTTGTATTGCTGAACCGTTTCTCGTAATTCTTCCACCGCTTATACCAGATTGTGTTCTGGTATTTCTTTGCAATCTCATAATGCTTGGATCATCTTCATTTGGCGATACAAATCTTGAAATTAAATCTCTATCAAATGTTGAGTTGACAATGTCGGCCCTAATTCTTTCATTTATATATCTTGAATTCTTGGATGATGACCTGTCAGGTGCATTTCTTGCACTATCAAATCTTACATTAGGGTCAAAGTTTTGCGTATTAGCTGCCAAACTTCTATTAAGTCTGATATTTGTGGTTTTGTTTGGTCTGACTAAATCTGATTGACCATTGAATTGTGGATTATCGTAATCAGTAATAATTCTCCATCTGTCTGCACTGTAGTTAAAACCATAACCTGATTTAACAGTATTTTCATCTCTATTTGAATTTGGTATAGGTCTTAATCTAGCTTGTGGAGTAGTTTTGTATGCTGTTGCGTGGTATTCATTATCCACACCGATTCTATACTTCCATTTTACACGCGGTGCATAAATTGGCGGTATTGAACCTCCTGGAGCACTGTCTCCCGTTTCCCCATCAGGCCATTCTTGGTGTTGATCGTCTGGAACTGTTCTACAGCAGGTGTGATATCTTGTTTCTTCGTGACATTCTCGATCCCAGTCTATGCATCTTCCATATTTATTTCTTTCTAAACATTCTCCTCTTACACATACCGTTTCTTCATAAGGGTCACAATTATATGTTTCTATCTTTGTTGCACCTTTTATATCACGTTGTTGAACTTTTTGATATCTATTGTGAATTGTTATATCATAACGTGGTTCAATCTTTAATTCATATGTTTCTTGACACTCAATGACTCTGGAATTTATTTCTTTCCATTCTCTTCCATCCAGATATCTGTGTTTCACAACAGGGTTTGGTGCATTGTTAAACACATTTATATTAGCATTTGAATTATATTTTCTAACAACGCTTTCATTTCTTGCTACTGCTGCTTTCCAAATATTAACTGATTCTGTCAATATATTATTAATTGAATACTCTTGGTCTAGCCATGAATCTAATTCAATTGTCATATGTTTTCTCACAGGCAATCCAGGAGATATTACTCCTTCTTGGAATGGGTTCCAATATTTTGATTCCAATTGCCATTTAGATGTCCATGTCGGTAGGTTAAATTGATTTACAAGTGCTTGCAATTTATTTTGTCCATTTTGTTGATTTACTTGTATTCTTCCCGATAATTGATTCATTTGTGTCATAGTTAATGTTTCGTTATATTGTCTAATATGTGGTCCGCACATATCTCTTTTGATTATTGTAGGGTCAGATAGGTTAGGACTGCTTGTAGTATATGACGATAAATAGTCTTGTCTTTCACTCTTTATGCAGACACCCACACTTGATGTACAGGTTTGATTATGTCCTGGAAAAGATTGTGCTTGTCTTTGAGCATGTTGATCGCAAATATCAGTTCCAGGATCTTCTTTACATACTTGTGTCGGTAGTTTTTGGACTTTATAGTTAATTGTAGCAGTAGATTTGCCATTATCTTGTTTTGCTTGGGCTTTCAATTTATTTGCATTGTTATTACTATTCTTTAAATCTGCTTCTCTTTTTGCCCACTCGACTGTTCCAGGTTTTAAGTTTGAGGCTTTTAGAAAATTATTAATACTAGTTTGACTGTTTGTATTAAGAGTATTATTAATTATGGCTTGAGCAGCTTTTTGTAAAATCATACCTTTTTGTGTGCCTGTAGATGTTGTACCGCTTCCTGTCATTTTACCGTTAGCGTCAATTTTGGTATCTGCGAACTTGTTGTCTCCTATTTGAACGTTTGTTGTATCTCCTGAGTGAGTGTTGGATTCTCTTCCATCGTAATAGGCATCTTTACCTGTTGTAGCACTATTCATATCATAGCTGCCTGCATCATTTACTTGGCCTGTAAATGTAAAAGTTTTTCCACCAGTTGCAGGATCTATTCCTGTAACTGTTACAGTTACATCTCCGAAAGTTTTGGATTCTCCGACCCCTAAACTGGTTAAGTCTGCCTCAATTTGAGTTTCAACTACATCACCTTCTATCATCTCGCATCCCGCTTTAATTGGTATTGAAATTATAGAAAGCAATAGTATTGAAACCAATACAAATATTATTTTCTTATTCATTTTTAATCACCTCTATTTATTTATGCAATTGCACCCATATATTATTTATCCCATAAGTTCCTTCTGCATATTTTATTTTATTTAACCATTCATCAATATTTATATCTGGAATATCCACTACATAAGAAAAATCATTACTTGAATAAAATACCTTATCTATAATTTTAGCTTTATATTTTTCACATTCTGCAGCAGATATTAAATATCCATCTGTCGTTATATAATATCCATTTAAAGACCCAAAACTAATATTGTATATATTCGGTAAATTACTTACACCATCTATATGTGCATCTAGTACGCCAGTGTAATCATACCACTTTGTATTGAATTTATCTATATTTTCAATATCATCTAATAAATACTTTATATATTCACTGTTTTTATCCATTTTTAGTTTTGTTGGGATTTGCTTTATTAGATTATTGTCTATTCTTCTGTGTTTATATTCCTCAAATAATCCATGTGGCATAAACATGACACTAAAATTAGGTTCTACGTATTGATATAATCCCGGTATTTGATATGTTTCTTTATTCATCTTTATTTGTTTTGCTTTCCATTTGTCATATACAGGATGTCCGTCTTGGAATGCTGCAAGTCCTACACGAGGGTCATTGCCACTTGGTCCGAATAGATTAAATCCACCCCATTCAGGTGACTTCTTTACATATTTAAATTTTGGTTGGGTTGTAAACTCTAGTGGCGTGCCTTTAAAATAGGTTACTGATCCATCTGAGTTATTTGTTACATCTGATTGATATATGTAAAAACTAGTATCTTTTTTAGGACTGTAATATACACCCGGGTCGGATGGTAACTCGTTTCTCTTTGGGATTTTTTGGCCGCTTGCCGTTACCCAGGATAGGTTTTCTGTATTAGTATTCGCCTTTGGCTTTGTATTGGTTTGTTGGGTGGTTGTTTGTCCTGTGCTGGCGCCCGGTGTTAGGGTTACTTCTTTGGTCTTTTGATTCCAGTCGACTTTGAAGCCCAATGTTTCGGCGATATTTCTTATAGGTAAGAAGGTTCTTGATATGGATGGGTCGACTTGGGCAGGCACATCTATGGTGACCATCTTGTCCCCGTCCCACATAACCGGTTTTCCTAGTGGGTAGGAGATTGTTTTTCCATCGTATATTATGTCCACGATTTTGCTCACTTGGTCCCATTCGATCTCTGCCCCTTCAATTGCATTTACCAAATCTCTTACGCCTACGCATGTTCTGCCTTCGACTACTCTTAGACCGTCTTTCATGTTTTGGTCTACCCTTGTTTTCTTTCCGTCTTTTTCAATAAAGAGTTTTATTTCTCCCTTGAAGTGTCCGATATCTTGTCTTACTTCTTTTACGTCTTTAAATGCACTTATTGCTTCCTGAGGAGCTGCCAGTACCCCTGTTGTCATCATTTGTCCTAAGACTAAAAGTCCGATTGCTGTTTTCTTTGTTTGCTTTTTAATATTCATAATGTTTTCCTCCTTAACATAAAAAAAGACTTTGATTTTATTTTCAAAGTTTTATAAGAAGGTTTTCAGTTTTACATAAAAAGAGTTTTTTAAGAATAAGAAAATAATATTTTTACAACAAAATAGGGTCGGCTTTAACCCCATAGTCAGGTTTTTATCCTGCTCGTTAAAGTGTTTTTTCACTTTGCCAAGTTTGATGAGCTTGGCGATCTTTATGGTCTGTGTTGCGACTCAAGACCGGATTTTTCATGTCCATTTTAAGCGTTTGCTTTTGAAAGTATTAAGTTTCATTGTTCTAGAATAAAATCAAAGTCTGTGTTATTTTTTGTTTGTATTTTTATTATACTATTTTTTACACTTTTATTCAAATTTTTCAGGTCGAAATGTTTCAATGTCATTATAAATCATTTTTATTGATTTATAATGACATAGGTTTTGCGTGTGTATGTTTTTGTGGTAGAAAATAAGGTGTAAGTGGATGATTTTCTTTTTGTGTATGAAAAAGGCTTTTTGTGGAATAAAAATTTTGTCGGTGGATGAATTTTAGTAAAAGTGTTATGTTTTTTTATAAAAGTAATTGTTTTTAATGTCTTATGTTTTGTAATTTTTTGTTTTATGTTTTAAATGCCGGTGTTTTATATTTTTTTAGCCTGAATTAGAATTTTATTTTTGTGTTTAAAAGTTGAGTTGAAAAAAAGAGACCTAGCGGCCTCCCTTTTCAATAACATTTATTATATATTCCATCGCATCAACATCTGTTACAAGTTCCGGCAAATTAACAATTGCATCGTTTCCTTCTTTTAATAATCCTCTCGCCATATTTTCCTTGAGCTCTATACTTCTCTTTTTATCTTCGAAAAATTCCGGATTTGTAATATAAAGTGCAGCAAGTGCATCCCAAAGCACAAGTTCCCTCTCCTGATAAATTATATCAAACTCTTCAGTCCATCTTATGAGCGAATCTTTCATATAATTCATATAACTCGATTTATATTTTGGATTTTCCGGAACGAGATATCTGTGAGCCATGCAATTATTTCCGGTTATGATGTTTATGTTTTTAATTTTACTGAAAACATAGTTTGTGGACAAATGGTCGATGCTGAAGTTCAGTTCATTCATAACTCGCCCCTTAAATTGGAGTTCACTTGTGATTCCGCCCATCAAAACAAGACTCTTTACTCTCGCCGGGTCCATGCCGAGTGTGAGGGCTCTTTGTGTGTTTGTGGTTGAGCCGAGCGACAAAATTATTATATCGTCTTCGGTATTTACCAAATCTCTCATATGTGTTGCTGCGTCAAGGCTGAAAATTCCGCCCTTATATAGCGGAACATCGATATTTAAATTCTCAATCATCTTCTTCGACGATTCATAGACCCTGTCCTCATTGCTGTTTCCGAAAGACGTTGTTATCATTTTTACATCGACATCTTTCGACGACAAAAGATAAAGACATGCAAATGCGTCGTCAAGGTCGCAACCTCTGACATTTATCGTGCAGTCAAAATCAATAATAACTTTTTTCATCTCAGTCCTCCAATTTTGTAATTGTTTTTATTTTAACACCCACTTTGTCTCCGACATTTCTTTTTTTCGAGTCGCGAACAACTAAATCTCTTTCACCTTTAAGCCTGTATTCATAATTCATTCCATGATACATTGCTTCTTTTATTAAATAGTCATCGCCTTCGACAATTTTAATATCCTGAGGTATGATGAGACCGTCTTCGAATATATTTTTCTCAATTGAACTGTAAAAAAATCTATAAATAATTAATATCTAATCATTTTAAATAATATTTTCAAGTGTGCTAATTGCTGTAAAAATCGCCTTACCGCAAACGCTTTCAAGAAGTCCTTCTTCCGCCGCTTTTTCTATATTGTTGTTTTCCATAACTTTCATTCCCAAAAGTTCATTGCAATTAGTCGAGCTCATTTTTTCTTTAAACTCGTTTTTAAATGCAAGTGTCTTTTTTGCAAGTTCAATTCTCTTGTTGAAATCTGTCGAGCCATATTTTAAACCGAGAACCATATATCCTGCTGTAACCGCTCCGCATTGTCCACTCTCATACATCCCCATCTCAAACGGACAGGAAATTTTAAGCGCGGTCTCTTCATCAAGCCCGAAGTCATCCGCGAAATAACAAAGAACAACTTGACTGCAATTGTATCCTTTTTTGCTCAATTCATCTATTTTTTCGTAATTCACCATATACCTACTTCCTTAAATTTTTAAATTTAAATCTCAATACATTTTTTCCATAACTTGATGAAGGTTCTTCTTTTACCTCCAAAATTTCAGTTAAAAAGTTTTTTACATTTTTAAGTTCATATCTGTTTTTAAATATTCCTGCACAAGAACTGCAATATGTGTACACGCTTTCAGCGTTGTGAGCATTCATCTTTTCCTTTGTTTTTTCCAAAAGATCAAGCTCTTTACTTGCCGCACCGCCGCCAAGGCCGCAACAATTCACATCAGTAAAAGTGTCATTGTAATCATCTATAAAATATTTAACGGATTCAAAAATCTCGTGGTTATATCTGTCGCTGCAAGGGAAAAACACATCCGGAACAACGTCGATTTTTTTGCCGATACCCTTTTCTTTTAAAAACTTATAAATGTCAATGACCTCAATGTCGAGTCTCGATTTTAAAAAGTGATAGCAGTTCGGACAACAGCACACCAGCCTTTTAACACCCTTGTCGCGACAAAGCTTTTCCACCTGTGATATATTCGCTTTCCCGCCCGATTCATAAACCGGCTTTTTGCAACAGTCTATACTGTAATCCATTCCCATATCTTTACAAATTTCTATAATTCTTTCACTTGTCTTCGGAAGAAAGCCCGGAAAATTACAACCGAGATAAAGTAAATCCGTAGATTTCTTTTTGCTGTTATTTCGAAGTTTGTAATTGTTTTTCATAAACTCCGTCTTAAAAGTTCTTTCAGGTGAACCTTTTCTCATCTCCGTTGCAATTTGAGCACCCGACAAATCTTTTGGACAAACCGCCCTGCATTTATCACAAAGAAAACACGAGTATCTATGCTCCGGCTTTTCTATAAATTCAAACAAATTCATATCGTATTTCGTAAGGAAATCACAGTTTTTTTTGCAAATATTACAATGAATGCATTCCTTTTTTGTCTTTTCTATCATATTTTCATCAACAAATTTTTCAAAACTCAAAATATCACCTCATTCGACCTTTCTGCCCTCATATTCTTCATAAATCTTTTCAATCAGATATTTCTCTTCTCCTTTTTTTCTAGCTCGTCTATATGTCTGTTGAAGATGCTGCATCTTTTTATTCGTTTCCCATCTTCCATTTTCCAAATATCTTCTGGAAGACGTTATAATAGGTAAATTTATTTGTCTAAGCGGTATCTCGTGTTCTTTAAGACAAATCGAAAGCTCATAGTCTTCCATTATGGGATATGGTTTATATCCTCCAATTTCATCAAAAAGTTCCCTTGTGATAAAAATTCCTTGATCTCCGAAAGCAATATTTCTGGAAAGCACTCTATAATTCGAGCAGAATTGTAAAATATTTTGCAAAAAATTTGTATCATCAAAATTTAATCTAAAACATCCCGCCTTCGCATTTGCATTTTCAATTGCAATAACACTGTCCGGATGTAAAATTGAATCTGCATGCACAAACCAAAGAATATCGCCTTTTGCATATTTAGCAGCTGCGTTCATTTGTTTTGAGCGAGATCGCGTCTCCCTTATTTTATTATATTTTATCAAATCATATGTATTGTCGGAAGAAAATCCATCGCTAAATAAAACCTCAAAATCTCCTTTTAAAGTTTTAAGGTTTTCCTGAAATCTTACTATATTTTTTTCTTCATTGTAAGTTGGAACAATTATCGATATCATTTCTCCACCGTCCGACTAATCGTTTTTTTCATTTTTTAAAAATAATTTTGAAATAATAGCCGAAATAATAACAAGCACAAGCAAAAAGCTAAGGCTTATAAAAAATTCTTTGCTCCCGACGTTTAAAACATTTTCACCGATATTTATAAAAACAATCACTCCCGGTAAAACCCCTGCAATTGTAGTTAATATATACGGTAAAAATTTAATTTCAGTGACTCCTGAAATATAGTTTACAAGATTATAGCTAAATATTGGGCTGAGTCTGATAATAAAAAGAACAAGTGCCAATACCTTTTGATTTGTACTTTGAAGTGCATTTCTAAGTTTCTCACTCATATGATTGTTCACAAAATTATGCACAAAATCTTTCAGTAAAAATCTTCCAATAAAATACATTATCGGTGTGTTAATAAGAACCCCAATCATGGTGTATAATGTGCCTTTGAAAAGTCCGAAAATAGTTCCACCGGCAAGCACTATGACCGGGACCGGAAAGAAAAATATCGGAAGAACCACAAAAGTCGCTATATATATTACCGCCGCCCAAGCCCCGTGACCAAGAACCCAAGTCTTAATTTCCTCAAGACTGATATTTCTTACCACGAAAAAGCTGGCGACGGCGATTGCGATAATTACCGCAATCTTTATATAGTTCATTCTTTTTTCTTCAATGCTATTTTGCGTTTTCTTTTTTTGCTTGTCTGTCATCGTAAATTTTCTTTCCTATATATGCAATCAAGCTGAGTGAGAAAAGTCCGATGAGACCATACATGAGAGCTTGAGCACCACCTGTCAATTGACCGCCGAAATATGAATATAAAATCGTTGCCGGCAATTGTCCGATACCTGTTGCAATAAAGAAACTCCAGAAGCTCATAGGTGTAAGTCCTGCTGCATAGCTTACAGGGTCAAAAGGTACAAATGGTAAAAGTCTACAAATCATAATTGACTGTTTGCCAAATCTTTCAAAGAACTTTTCAACTGATTGTAAAGCTCCTTCCGTTGCAAATTTTCTTACAACATCTCTTCCGAGAACTCTTGCAATATAAAAGCATATTGCAGCTCCTGCCATTGCAGATGTCCAAGAAAGGATTGCACCTTTCCACCAACCCCAAATCATTGAGTTTGCAAGTGTAATGAAAAATGCCGGAATAGGTGCGACAATTGATTGCAATATCATCAATAAGAATGAAACTGCAACAGCCCATGCGCCATATCCTCTTATATATTCTGCAATTTGCGCCATATCCGCTTGCGATAAAACTTTGAATGCGTCTTTAACTCCTCTGTTTACCGAAGGAACAAAAATACAAATAAGAACAACTGCGGCAATAACGCACAGCATTATTATTCTTTTTTTCGATTCCTTTGTAATGTTTTTTTCTTCGTTCATCTTAAACCTCCTCATAAAATATACTTAACATGTCTAAAAATTCCGGGCTCAAAAATTTATTAATCTTGTCCAGTGTCTCATCATTTTTGAGCGTTCTTTCCTTTGAATATTCAACCTTTGCCATAGAGCACCATGTCACTCCTCTAAGACTGTTGAACATCAAATACTTCATAAATTTCTTTCTATCGACGTGTCTGTACTTTTCGTACATCTCTAAAAACGACATCATCTCGTCGATTGAAAGAATAACATCAGTTTTCCAATTTGTGGTTGTAGGAACAAGAAAATGCGCCAAATCCTGCTCACACTCTCCAATAATAGGCTTTTCCCAATCTATAATTTTAGAATTATTGCCAATAATGAAATTCCTATTATTGAGCTCCGTGTTAATTATGCAAGGATTTTGAATTTCACTTTCAAGTCCGGAATTTTTTGCAATTTCCATAAATCTGTCGATTCTTTTTTCAGTTTCAGGATTTTTACCATCCCATGACTTATACACTGAATACATGGTTACAAACTCATCATACATAGTTTGAAACGGTCTCTCTGCATAAATTAAATCTGCATCTTGTATAAGAGTATTATGAACTTTTGCTAATAGTTCGGCAGCAATTTGAAAATCTCTATAATATTCAAGTGGTCTCCCTTCTATATATTCCATAGTAAGAAAGCCAAACGGGATAAATTTACCCTTTTCATAAAGCCTTATCGGCTTTGGAGTCACACCTGAATTTTCAAGAGCTTTCAATGCTCCATACTCGTATTCGATTTGTTTATCTCCAAGATGAAGTTGCGATGCGATGTTAATTCTTACAACCTTGTCGTCAATTTTGAAATTTATATTATACTCGCCGGCGCCGATTAGTTTCACATTGTCGCTGTCAAACTCCGCACCGACCAAATCGACAAGCTCGTCAACATCTCTGATTGTCGGAAGAAGATAGTATGATTTGTTAAAGAACTTTATCTTTTTTATAGTATCTTCCAAAACTCGCGGTGTCGAATAAATAATATCCATGAAAATATCAATCTGAGTTTTCATGCCTATAAGACCATATCCACCGTCTTTTGTTGGAGAAATTACCACATCATATTCATCAAGCTTGTCAAAAGCACAATTTATATCTTCAGTTGTCAAATTGTTTAAATCAGAACCTATCAAGACCACTTTGTCCGCAGTTTCCAGTTCTTGAAAAATTGCATTTCTCATGCGACGACCCAATCCATCACCAAATTGAAGAAGCTTCTTGCCGCCGATAAAATCAATATCATTTTTCTCACCGTCATAATAGACAACATAATCTTTTCCGGATGACTTTATTTTTTCATAATTATCATTTATTAAATTAATCATCAAGTCAAGGCACTCTTTATCATTAAGATACGGTTTTAATCTGGATTTTCCAAACCCGAGTTTCGGAGCCTTTGTAAAAAATATAATTCTGTCCATCTAAACTCCTCCTTCCAATCAACAACTTCTATATAAATAGCAATAAATCGCAAATAAAAACGGACTAAGAATTTTTGAAGTAGCAATTTTTATTCATTCACTACCTCAAAAATCCTAAAGTCCGAATATCAATACTACTTAACTAATTCGTATCCGTCGTATTCTTTTGTTCCGTCCCATGCATTGTATACTTCATAACCTTTTTGTGCAAGTTTGTCAGCAACAGTCCATGATCTGTTTCCGCTGTAGCAATAAGTCAAGAATGGCTTATCTGTAGGGAATGTTTCGATATCAGCATCTGCTGTATCAACAGTTGTGTGGATAGCATCTTTCATGTGTCCTTCGTTGTAATCTTTTTCATCTCTTACGTCGACAACTGTGTATTCACCTGATTCAACTCTCTTTTTGAATTCTTCAGGAAGAAGTGTTGCAGCTTTTGTCATTGTTGTATAGCTGAAGTCTTTAACACCTTGTGCGTTCCAAACATTTTTGAATCCTGCATCAACAAGTTTTTGAGCAGCTTCTGCGCTCTTCTTTCCTGTGTTGCAAACTGTAACAACATTCTTGTCTTTGTATGCTTCGATTTCTGAAATTCTTCCATCGAGTTCATCAACAGGCATGTTGATAGCATGTTTTACGTGGCCTTCGTTATATTGTTCTGCCGGTCTTACGTCCAAAACAAGATATTTTTCTTTTTCTTTGTTGTCTTCTTCTATTTTGTCAAGATCTTCACCTTTCATTTCAGCATAGCTGCTTTCCTTAGGTGCATCGCCTGACGGTGCGTTGTTTGATTTACAGCCAGCAAATACTAAAACTACTGCTAATACTGCTGCAATCAATGCTAAATGAATTCTTTTCATATTCAATCTACCTCCATATGAAATTCGGTTCTTAAACCGTTTAGTCGTAAGCGCTGCAAACATTAGTTATTTGCGCGGTTTCCGACCCTCGTTATATATTATACCCAATTTTTACAAATTTATCCATAGTTTGATAATAGATAATTTTTATCGAGAATTATATATCGATAGGCAAAGCTTATAAATAAAAAAGAGGGCTTTCGCCCTCCGTTTAATGTGTCTTGCCGCCTGTGACGACAATGTCTTCTTCGTTTGTAATTATGGCTTCAATTGCAAGCTCCAAGCCTTTTACAATTGTATCAAGAGCCATTGACGGCATATTCTTTTTGTCGGTAACTTGTTCCGGCAAGAACGGTATATGAATAAATCCGGTTCTCATATTAGGATATTCTGTCGCTTTTATATGACAAACTCCATACAGAACTTGGTTACAAATGAATGTGCCTGCCGTGTTTGAAACACTTGCCGGAATCTTACCTTCCTTTATGTGCTCAACCATGGCTTTTATCGGAATTGTTGCAAAATATGCTGCCGGACCGTCTTCTACAACCTTTTCATCAATAGGTTGATTGCCCTCGTTGTCCTTTATTCTGCAGTCATCGCAGTTTATTCCAACTCTTTCAACCGTTATGTCCGGTCTTCCGCCGGCTTGCCCAATTGAAAGAACAACATCCGGCTCCACTTCTTTAATTTTTTCTCTGATTTTATCAACTGATTTTCCAATAACTGTTGGAATTTCAAGTTTAATAATTTCCGCATCCAAAATCTTATCCGGCAATCTCTTTACAGATTCGATTGCAGGATTAATTTTTTCTCCTCCAAACGGGTCAAATCCCGTTACCAAAATCTTCAATTAAAAACCTCCTTTAAATTCAAAGCTTTTCTAAAATCCGAACGTTAACATCAAGATGACATGAACAACCACCAATGCTAAAGCAACCGGTGCTTGAGTCTTCATAATTGTATATTTGCTCTTTGTTTCAAGAATTGCAGCCGGAACTATGTTGAAGTTTGCTGCCATCGGTGTCATAAGAGTTCCGCAGTATCCGCATGTCATACCGAGTGCTCCGATAACTGCAGGATTTCCACCGTTTGCAATAACAAATGGAATGCCGACTCCGATCGTGATAACTGTAAATGCGGCAAATGCATTACCCATAATCATTGTAAATACAACCATTCCGAGGCAATATGCAATAACGCCCAACACTTTTGCTTCCGGTGGAACAATAGCTGAAACACCTTGTCCTATTACTTGCCCTACTCCGGCTGATGCAAAAACTGTACCTAGAGCACCGAGTAATTGTGGAAGAAGTGACGAACTTCCAATTTGCATAAGCATCTTTGAAGTGTCTTCTTTTGTTTCTTTATAATTTGCCTTTGTTATAATTAATGCGATTATAATAGCTATAATTGACGAGAATCCGAGTGTTTGAGCGGAAGTGAATCCGAAATACACGGGAGCTCCGTCCTTCGCTGTGTCAACAACTATTTTAAAGCTCTTAAATTGAGCCATAATCATAGCTATAACACCAATTGAAAGTGCAGGAATAAATATTTTGTTTCCCACTTTCTTTCCGTATTGTTCTTTTTGTTCTTGTTTTTGCTCTTCAAATTCTCCGATTTGAACTTGTTTTGTAAGCGTTAGAGCGCCTAGTACCATTAAAAGTGCACCGATAATTGCTCCACCATGTTCAAAACTGTCAATAATGAATTTTCCTCCTGCAAAAAGAAGCCCAAGTAATGTCCAGAAAACAAATGTTCCTATAGGAGCTTTTTTATTTTTTAGTCCCCTTACACCGACTATAATACAAACGATACCACAAAGAATGTAGATAAATTCATCGATTATAGCTGTGTTGTTATATATAAAACTAAACATTAGCTTGCTCCTTTCTCAATTTTCTTTCGAACAAATAGCATTGAATGAGAGCCAAAATAACCATTGCAACTCCGGCTAAAATTGAGCCTTGAGCTATTTCTGCATTGGTTACATTGTATCCTGCTTCAGCAAGTGTAGATTGAATCAAAAGTACACCGCCCGCAACAGGGAAAATATTTTGTCCGAAGAAATTTCCGTAGTTTTCAGCAGCTCCTGCCAAGCCCTTAAGCTCTTCCAATCTTTTTTCTGAGAGATCCACTTTCTTTGTTGCGGCTCCTTCAGCCATAGGAAGAATAAGAGGTCTAACAAATTGAACGTGTCCGCCCAATCTGAGTGAGAAAATTGCTGCAACCCATCTGATAAGGATATACATCCCGATAACTGCTCCTGCGCTTGCAGATTTGATTTTTTGTATCGCTTCTGCAGCTCTGTCTTTTAAACCATATCTTTCCATAATTGCAATAAGTGGTAAACTTAGGAAGAAAAGTGACATGTATCTATTTGTTACAAATCCCTTACCTATTAAGTCCAGCACTTCGATTAACGGCATGCCTGAAACGAGACCTGTCACTAGTCCTGAAATAAGAACTACTGCAACAACATCCAGTTTGCAAGCAAACCCGACGACTATTAATAAGACGCCGATTAAAACAAAATAGTTCATAAGCACCTCCTACCTCTCTTATACCCCTTTTTAATATTAATAAACTAAATTGAAATAAATTTTTATAAAAATAATATTAAATATATTTTTCATTGTTGCTATTTCAATTTTATAACTAAAAAAGGATGCATAATAACGCATCCTCTAGATCTAATCATCTTCTCTTTTTATTTTTGCCGTAAAAACTTCTTTTCTTTTGTCATAGCTTATAGTTATTGCAGTTATACTTGAGTCGCTTGGAAGCTCGTACATATAATCGAGCATTACATCCTCCACTATCGACCTCAAACCTCTCGCACCTGTCTTTCTCTTAATCGCCCTGTTGGCAATTTCGGTAAGTGCAGTGTCCGTAAATTTCAAATTGCAATTTTCAAGCTTCATGAGCTCTTGATATTGTTTTATTATCGCATTTTTCGGCTCGGTCAAAATTCTTATAAGACTGTTTACATCCAAATCATCCAGTGAAACATGAACCGGAATTCTTCCGACAAGTTCCGGAATAAGTCCATATTTTACAAGATCGTGTGCTTCCATCTTTTGAAAAAGTTGCCCTACGCTCATCTCTTCCTTTTTCACAGGGTCATTTGTAAATCCAAAAGAACTCTTTCCAAGTCTTTTTTCGATAATATTTTCAAGACCGTCAAACGCGCCACCCACAATAAACAAAATATTTTTTGTGTCTACTGTGAGCATTGTGCCTTGCGGATGCTTTCTTCCGCCTTGAGCCGGAACGTTCGCAACTGTCCCTTCAATAAGTTTTAAAAGTGCTTGTTGAACGCCTTCACCGCTTACGTCTCTTGTAATCGAAACATTTTCACTCTTTCTGGCGATTTTATCGATTTCATCGATATAAATAATTCCCTTTTCTGCAGCTGCAATGTCCATATCGGCAGCTTGAACAAGCTTTAATATGACATTTTCAACGTCTTCTCCTACATAACCCGCCTCTGTTAATGTTGTCGCATCTGTAATTGCAAACGGTACATCCAAAATCTTTGCAATCGCTTGTGCGAGAAGTGTCTTTCCTGAGCCTGTAGGTCCTAAAAGAAGCACATTACTTTTGTCAATCAAAACATCGCTTTCGGGCTCTACATAAACTCTCTTGTAGTGGTTATACATTGCAACCGATAAAACTTTTTTCGCCTCATCTTGACCTATAACATACTCGTCGAGTTTTTCCTTTATTTCCTTAGGAGTCAAAAGTTCCGTTAAATCCTTTGTAAACTGCATTTCAATTTGACTCTTTACAATTTCCTCGCAATATTTAACGCAGTCGTCGCAAATGAATGCATCCCCGCCGCCGCTAATCAATATATTTACATCATCTTGAGATCTGCCGCAAAAAGAGCAACGATTCTTATCATCCAGTGTTCTTGGCACTATTTGGACCTCGATTCTAATACTTTATCTATAATACCATATTCTACAGCTCTTTCAGCACTCATAAAGAAATCCCTGTCGGTATCTTTTTCTATTTTTTCTAGCGGTTGACCTGTTCTTTCAGCTAAAATCTTGTTGAGTCTTTCTCTTGTTTCTAAAATCTTTTCAGCTTGAATTCTTATATCTTCAGCTTGCCCTTGTGAGCCGCCGAGCGGTTGGTGAATCATAATATCAGCATTTGGAAGTGCAAATCTCTTGCCTTTTGTGCCTGCTGTAAGTAAAATTGCACCCATACTTGCTGCAAGTCCGACACATATCGTTGAAACATCCGGTTTAATATGGTTCATAGTATCGAAAATTGCAAATCCGCTTGTAACATTTCCTCCCGGGCTGTTTATATACATTTGTATGTCTTTTTCAGGGTCTTCAGCTTCCAAAAAGAGAAGTTGTGCAACAACCAAATCTGCCATAGTATCGTTTACTTCGCCTGAAACAAAAATAATTCTTTCTTTTAATAGTCTGGAGAAAATATCATAACTTCTTTCCCCTCTACCGGTTTGTTCAATAACCATTGGCACCAATGCCATAAAATCACTCCTTTTTAAATAATAAACAAGGCCCTTTTGGGCCTTATTTCATTTTACTTTTCTTCAATATCTTCTTTTTCTTCTTTGACCTTTTTTTCTATCTTCTTTTTGGTCGTCTTTTTTTCTTTCTTTTCTTCAACATCAAAGTCTGTTTCTTCAGCTAACTTTTCAGTCTTTTTCTTTGAAGCTTTTTTAGGAGCTTTCTTTTCTTTTTCTTCAGTTGCTTCCTTTACTTCTTCAGCTTCTTTATCAGCTTTTTTTGTTGACTTTTTAGTTGTCTTCTTCGCAGGCTTTTTTTCTTCTTTTTCTTCTTTTTCTTTTTCAGATTCTTTTACTTCAACTCTCTTAACAGTTTTCATTAATTCTTCAACAACTTTTTTGTTAAGAATTCCTGTGTCCATAAATGTTATATCTTGATTCTTTGCCATTTCGAAGAATTTATCCGGGTCCATTCCGTAACCTGTTGCTGCAGATTTAATCGCTTCTTCTCTGTCCGCGTCAGTTACTTCGATGCCCATTTCTTTTGCCGCTGCGTCAAGAACAATATTCGCTCTTGCCTTCTTTTCAGCAATCGGTCTCAATTCGTTTTTAATTCCTTCTTCAGTTTGACCCGTGTATTTAATGAACTCATCAAAATCCATGCCTTGTTGTCTCAATCTGAATTTAAAATCTTCAAGTTCTTGGTTTGTTTGAGATTCAATAAGTGCTGTAGGCACTTCAAAATCCGTTCTCTTTACAAGGGCATCAACTGCATTATTTTCATCTCTTACAGCAATTGATTCTTCAAGTCTTTCTTCAAGCTTCTTTCTGATATCGGCTTCAAGTTCTTTTATTGTTTCAAACTCACTTACTTCAGATGCGAAGTCGTCATCAAGTTCCGGCAATTCATACCTTGAAATTGCATTTAATTTTGTTTTAAAAACAGCTTCTTTACCTGCGTATTCTTCTGCGTGATAATCTTCAGGGAATGTAACTGTTATATCAAATTCATCGTTAATATTTTTTCCGATGATTTGCTCTTCAAATCCCGGAATAAACTTGCCCGAGCCGATTTCCAAAGTATTTCCTTCAGCTTTTCCGCCTTCAAATGCAACCCCGTCAATAAATCCTTCAAAATCAATATCGACTGTATCGCCTTTTTCAGCTGCTCTTTCATCTATAATAATTTCTCTTTGATTATTTCTTCTTTGATTTTCAAGTTCGGCTTTAACTGCTTCATCAGTTACTTCTTCTTCGATTTTAGGAATTTCGAGATTCTTCATATCCTTAATTTCGATTTCAGGCAAAACTTCTGTAGTAAATTCCATAACGACATCTTTTCCGCTTTCGAGTTCTTTGATGTCTACACTTGGCATTCCTACAGCCGTCTTCGGCAATTCTTCAGCCAACTTTTCATAATTTTCATCGATTGCAATATTTAGAGCGTCTTCATAAAATACACCCTTGCCATAGAAATTTTCAATAATATGCCTCGGTGCTTTGCCTTTTCTAAAACCGTCAATTCTAAAGTGACCTCTAGTCCTCTTGTATGCGATTTCTATATACTTTTCAAATTCATTCCAAGGCAATGTCCAATCAAATTTTAATTCATTGTCCTTTGATTCAACTACTTTAACGTTCATAAATATCTCCTTTCAATATTCTCAGATAATTATAGCACAAATTGATTATAAAATCAATAACTCTTCCAATTATTATACCCGAAAATCATGCAATTAAACATATATAATATTTACTATAATTTTCATAAAACTTTAAAAAGCCTCTATATAAATCCTTGACTTATTGTTACCGTTCTGTTATAATAGGAATGTCGCTTAAGCGAGACTTAAATTGACTATTTTATTCATTTTTTAGTCAATTTTCGAGTTTATGGATCTCGCAACTTAGACTCGATCTAAATGAAGCAATTATTTGTTTCAGTTCATTTAAAGTAGTGCGGTCTACCTCCTATGACAATGCTACTTTAAAAGGACACTAAAGGCCCATGAAAGGGTCTTTTTTTATATTAATTTCGGAAGGTTTTGTATGATTGATAATGACAAGTTCGGGACCGCGCCTGTAAAAAAACTGTTGTTTGAACTTTCAGTACCGACTATTTTCGCGCAAATTATAAATGTTTT
Source organism: Ezakiella sp. (assembly GCF_034180565.1). Lineage (NCBI taxonomy): Bacteria > Bacillati > Bacillota > Tissierellia > Ezakiella > Ezakiella sp. Next base: position 156,824 of record NZ_JAXFOB010000010.1, read on the forward strand.
ATATAACTTGATTGATAGAATTTTTATCGGGCATATCGACCAAATCGGAAGCCTTGCTTTGACAGGTGTCGATGTTGCAATGCCTTTAATAATGATAATTTCCGCATTCGCCGCACTCGCAGCAATGGGCGGCGCCCCACGCGCATCTATATATACTTGGAAAAAGACGATTTAAAAACAACCGAAAAATTTTAGGAAATTCCTTTTCGCTATTACTTATAATTTCACTAATACTCAGCATATCCGTTCATGCAACTCTCGATAAAATATTGATCCTTTTTGGAGCAAGCGAAAACACCCTTGTATATGCAAGAGATTATATGAAAATATATATTTTAGGCACAGTCTTTGTTCAACTTTCAATCGGTTTGAATGCATTCATAACCGCCCAAGGCTTTGCAAAAATAAGTATGTACACAGTATGTATAGGTGCGGTATTAAATATTGTACTCGACCCAATATTCATTTTCGTTTTTAAAATGGGCGTAAAAGGCGCCGCACTTGCAACAATACTATCTCAAGCCGTATCTGCAATTTGGGTTTTAATGTTTTTAAGAGGCGAAAACACAATTTTAAAATTAAAAAAGAAAAATATGAAACTCGACAAAGATATAATTCTTCCATCAATTGCACTCGGTGCATCTTCTTTTATAATGCAAATGACGAAGGACTTATAGGAATAACTTTCAATCGTTCCGCTCTTAAATACGGCGGAGATATTGCTGTCGGAACAATGACGATACTTCTTTCTACAATGAACTTTTCGATGCTACCGTTAATCGGGCTCACGCAAGGCGCCCAACCTATAATAAGTTATAGCTACGGCAAAAATGATATAAATCGTTTAAAAACAACATTTTCATATTTATTAAAATCGTCTCTGATTTATTCATTAACGATGTGGCTGCTTCTTATGATTGTACCAAATATTTTTGCATCTCTATTCACAAATGATGTAGCTCTCATCGACTATTCCACTCCGGCAATAAGAATGTTTTTCTTTGTAAATGTTTTACTCGGAATACAAATTGCATGTCAAAATACGTTTATAGCCATAGGAAATGCGAAAACCAGTTTGTTCCTTGCAGTCCTTCGTAAAATAATTCTTCTTATTCCGCTTATAATTATCTTGCCGAATTTTATAGAGCCTCAAATAAACGGTGTATTCATCGCCGAGCCGATTTCCGATTTTGTCGCAGTCTTAACAACTGCTATTATGTTTAGAAAAGCTTATAAAAAACTATAAAAAACTCTCATATTAGCTTAGTGCTAGTATGAGAGCTTTTTTATAGATATATCCAAAATCTTTTCGTGAAAATGCCTCCATCTTCTACTATATTTTCCAAAATGCCTCCTGCGGATTCAATTGTTTTTTGAGAAGCAATATTGTTTTTGTTGCAAGTTATTAAAACTTTGTCGTATCCTTCATCTCTATAAAACTCGAGCGCACCGGAAAGCATTGCCTTCGCATACCCCTTTCTTCTTTCGTCAGGACTGACCGAATAACCGATATGACCACCAAACTTCAAAAGCATATCATTAAGCTCAAATCTCATATTTATCATTCCATAGACCTTTGTTTCATCGTCATCTACATAAATCATTTCGTATGCGGGAACAATTCCTTCCGGACAAGTTTCCTTTTTTGACACCACTAAAAGATATTGAATCCACTCGTCATAGTCCATTCTTTCAAGCCCGCTAACTCCGCAAAACTGTTCATTTGCGTCTTTTATCTTTTGTTTAAAATCCATAACAATTTTTTCGTGTTTACGTTCCGGCTGTATTAATTTCATATTACCCTTGATTCCTTTCCATATCTTTTTGGTTGTCTATTGCAATGACGATTCCCAAGATTTCAGATGTATATTTGTCGTCGTAAATGTCAACTTCATATGTGTCACCCCAAGTCAGCCATTTTTTTGAAATATTCGCAATGACTTCTCCTTCTTTTAAAACCTCAAAGTCCATGTCCCAAAACTTTCCCCTGACAGAGAGATTTTCAAAAGTCGTTTCAACGTCAATTTTTCTGTGGATAAAAGACAATCTGAAATTCAAATAAATTTTCTCTGCATTTTCAAAAGTTAAAACATATTTTGGAAGAAAAGTTATAATTTCTTTGTCAATTTCAAAGCTTTGATAATCTCCTCTCGCAGTTACATCAGCATGAAAACCTAAAAATTTGAATTTTTGGTTTACTGTAAAAATTGCATTTTGATTTTCATCATAGACATCATAATGATCTAAAAACTTGAACACCTTTTGCTTTAAATATAGTTTCATGAAAATTCCTCCTATTAACTATAAATTTAGTTTCATGTCTCCATATTTTATCCAGCCTATCTTCTTCATTGGTAGATAAAATAAATACGACAACACAGCCGGCAGAATTATGTGTACGAGTAAAATACTTGTGTAAATAACTCCGAGACTTCTGCCGTCGGCACTCATCGATGTTATTGTTCCAATTTGTCCGACAAGTCCGCTCGTTCCCATTCCGGAGCCGATTGGAATATTTGTCATTTTAAACACAACTGTTGAAATCGGTCCTGTTATTACGGATGCAAGTGTTGGCGGAATCCAAATTTTCCAATTTTTTACAATATTTGGAATTTGTAACATTGAGGTTCCGATTCCTTGGCTTACAAGTCCGCCAAGTCCGTTTTCTTTATAACTTATAACCGCAAATCCAACCATCTGTGCAGAACAACCAGCCGTGGCGGCTCCTCCTGCAAGTCCTGAAAGTCCTATCATCATACAAAGTGCTGCGGATGAAATCGGAAGAGTTAAAACCATTCCGACAACTACAGACACTACAATTCCCATAAAAAACGGCTTTAGTTCCGTTGCCTTTATAACAAATTGACCGATTGATGTCATTCCGCTCGAAAGAACCGGTCCTAAAACAGTTGCAATTAATGAGCCCACAATAATCGTTGTTGCAGGTGTAACTATAATGTCGAGTTTCGTTTCCTTTGAAACAATCTTTCCAAGTTCAACACTCACACAAGTTGCAATAAGCGCGCCCACCGGACCCCCTGATAAATTTCCAATATAACCTACAACAACCGCCGAATAAATTACAAGAGCCGGAGCGTTTAAGCTGTGCGCAATAGCGACACCAATCGCCGCCCCTGTCATATCCCTTGCTGCCGGCCAAATCGTTTCAGTTAAATAAGCAATTCCTAATTTTGTTCCAATAGTATTTAAAATAGTGCCGACAAGAAGAGTTGCAAAAAGTCCGAGAGCCATCGAACCCAAAACATCAATTCCATATTTTTTTAAAGATATTTCGACACCTTTTTTATTTAAAAATTCTTTAACACTTTTATTACTCATAATATCCTCCGAAAAAATAAAACAATAAATTAAAAATTTATTGTTCTTTTATATCACTCATTATTTAATAATTCTTTAAGATAATCATATTCCTCTACTAAATCCAATTTTGTCTCCTGCGGAGCAGAGGACATTTTTTTTAGTACATCATTAAGCATCTCACAAACTTTATCTTCAGAAAAATAATTCTCATCTATAAGATTATACATAATTCGTCCTTTCTGTTTCGTATAAAAAATATGTATAAGGGCCGCAAAAGCGACCCTTAATTATTTTTATATCGTTTTCTTTTCTTGATTTTCGTCATCAAGTTCCGGAACGTCTTCACCTGATTGAATTACAATAGGTTCTTGTGCTGCAAGTTGTTTGTATGTCAAATATTTTCTCTTTGCCATTTCTTCAGCTTGGTCAAACAAGTCTTGTGCTTGATCCGGGAATGCTCTCATAAGTGAAGTGTATCTTACTTCGCCCTTGATGAAATCTTGGAATGATTCCTTAGGTTCACGGCTGTCCAATTGGAACGGATTCTTGCCTTGATCTTCAAGACGTGGATCGTATCTGTAAAGGTGCCAATAACCTGAATCAACTGCACGTTTTTCTTGGTTAATGGTTCTTCCCATACCTTCTCTGATTCCGTGGTTGATACATGGAGCATAAGCGATGATGAGTGATGGACCAGGATAGCTTTCTGCTTCCTTGATTGCTTTTATAGCTTGGTTCATGTTTGCACCAAATGCGATTTGAGCAACATATACATAGCCATAGCTTGTCATCATAAGACCGAGATCCTTCTTTCTGATTCTCTTACCTGATGCAGCGAATTTTGCAATTGCAGCAAGCGGTGTAGCCTTTGATGATTGTCCACCTGTATTTGAGTAAACTTCTGTATCGAATACCAATACGTTGATGTCTTCGCCGGAAGCAAGTACGTGGTCAAGTCCACCGAATCCGATGTCGTATGCCCATCCGTCTCCACCGAATACCCAAACGCTCTTCTTTACGAGGAAGTCTTTCTTTTCAATAATTTCTTCTAGAATTTCTTTTGCACGTCCGTCAGCTTTTTCAGCATATCCTTCAGTTGTAAGTCTTCCATAGACGTCTCTTGTCTTTTCAGGATCGTCGATGTTTTCTTTGAATTCTTTGAAGATTTCTGAAACTGTGCTGTCTGCATCATCAAGAGTCATATATTCATCCATTAAGTCTTGAATCTTTTCTCTGATGTGACGGATTGCAAGTGCCATACCGTAACCATATTCAGCATTGTCTTCGAACAATGAGTTAGCCCATGCCGGACCTCTTCCGCATGAATCTTTGCAGTAAACTGTTGATGGAGCTGAACCTCCCCAAATTGATGAACAACCTGTTGCGTTTGCAATGAGCATTCTGTCGCCGTAAAGTTGTGTTACAAGTTTTGCATAAGGAGTTTCTCCGCAGCCTGCGCATGCGCCTGAGAATTCGAGATATGGTTTGTTGTATTGTGAACCCTTAACTGTGAATTTGTCCATAACATTGTTCTTTTCAGAGAGTGTTGTTGCAAATTCCCAATTTTCTTTTTGTGGGTGGAATTCTTCTTCGAATGGAACCATTGTAAGAGCTTTAACTTTTGCAGGACATGTGTCTGCGCAGTTTCCGCATCCTGTACAGTCAAGAACTGAAACTTGGATTCTGTATTGATAAATATCCAATCCTTTACCATTTGCTTTAAGTGTTTCAAATGTTTCAGGCATATTCTTTTGTTCTTCTTCGCTAACAAGCATCGGTCTGATACATGCGTGCGGACATACATATGAACATTGGTTACATTGGATACAGTTTTCTTTGTTCCAGTGTGGAACATTAACTGCGATTGCACGTTTTTCATATGCTGAAGTTCCGTTTTCGAAAGTACCGTCTGCGTATTTTCCTGTGAAAGCTGAAACAGGGAGTGTGTCACCCTTCATCTTGTTCATAACGTCAGCTATCTTTCTTACGAATTCAGGACGTGATTCATCGACCGGTTCTTCTTCTACTGAAAGGTTCTTCCAGCTTTCCGGAATTTCAATCTTATGAAGCGCATTAACACCTTGGTCAACAGCTTCATAGTTCATGTTAACAACCTTTTCACCTTTTCTGCCGTAGTTCTTAACGATTTGGTCTTTCAAATCTTTAATAGCTTCGTCGAGTGGTAGAACTTGTGATAATTTGAAGAATGCAGCTTGCATGATCATGTTTGTTCTTCCGCCCAATCCGATTTCTGCAGCAATCTTTGTTGCATTGATTGTATAGAAGTCAATGTTGTGATCAGCGATATATTTCTTTAGGCTGTTCGGTAGGTTTTCTTCCAATTCATCGTCATCCCATAGACAGTTGAGAAGGAATGTGCCTCCATCTTTCAAGCCTTCGAGCAAGTCATAGTTGTGTACATATGCTTGTTTTGAGCATGATACAAAGTCCGGGTGTGTAATCAAATATGTTGATTTGATAGGTTTTTTACCGAATCTCAAGTGTGATGTTGTTACACCGCCTGATTTCTTTGAGTCGTATGCGAAATAACCTTGTGCATATAAATCACTGTCGTCTCCGATGATTTTGATAGCTGATTTATTAGCACCGACTGTACCGTCTGAGCCGAATCCCCAGAATTTACATCTGATTGTTCCTTCAGGTTCTGTGTTGATTGTTTCACCCAATTCAAGTGAGTGATGTGTAACGTCGTCAACAATACCTACTGTGAACATGTCTTTCGGTTCATCTTGTTTCAAGTTGTCGAATACAGCCTTAATCATTGTAGGAGTTGTGTCTTTTGATGACAATCCGTAACGTCCGCCAACGATGATAGGTTGTTGTTCATTTCTGTAGAAAATTTGTAGAACATCTAAGTGTAGAGGTTCTGCAGTTGCGCCTTTTTCCTTTGTTCTGTCAAGAACAGCAATCTTCTTAACAGTTTTCGGAAGAACGTTGAAGAAATATTCTTTTGAGAATGGTCTGTAAAGTCTAACTTTGATAACACCGACTTTTTCGCCCTTGTCTCTCAAGTAGTCAACTGTTTCTTCAATTGTATCTGTAACGGAGCCCATTGCAACGATAATTCTTTCAGCTTCAGGATCTCCATAGTAATCGAACGGTTTATATTCACGGCCTGTGATTCTTGAAATTTCTTTCATGTAATCTGCAACGATTCCAACAATATCTTCATAATATTTATTTGAAGCTTCAGCAGCTTGGAAGAAGATATCTCCGTTTTCTGCAGTACCGCGTGTTACAGGTCTTTCAGGATTCAATGATCTCATTCTGAATTCGTTCAATGCTTTGTAATCGATGAGAGATCTTAATTCTTCATAATCCATAACTTCGACTTTTTGAATTTCGTGTGAAGTTCTAAATCCGTCGAAGAAGTGTACAAATGGAACACGACCCTTGATTGTTGCTAAGTGAGCAACACTTGCCAAGTCCATAACTTCTTGAACTGAACCACTTGCGAGCATTGCAAAGCCTGTGTTTCTTGCAGCCATTACGTCTGAATGGTCACCAAAAATTGACAAAGCGTGGCTTGCTACAGCTCTTGCTGAAACGTGGAATACAGCCGGTAGAAGTTCCCCTGCGATTTTGTACATATTTGGAATCATGAGTAATAAACCCTGACTAGCCGTATATGTAGTAGTTAGAGCACCTGCTTGAAGTGAACCGTGAACTGCACCTGAAGCACCGCCTTCAGATTGAAGTTCCTTAACTAATACTTTTTGACCGAATAAATTCAATCTTCCTTCTGAAGCCCATTGGTCTACAGCTTCAGCCATGTTTGAAGATGGAGTAATAGGATAGATTGCAGCAACTTCTGTAAATGCATAGCTTACATGAGCTGCGGCGGTATTACCGTCCATCGTCTTAAATACTTTTGACATAATTACCTCCTAAAAAGTTGTCATCATGTGGTTAAAATTATTTTCCACATTCTATTATATAACAACTAAAAACTAATGTCAAAGTTTTTAGCTATTATTGGCTAAGAATCTTTAATAGATTTTTTTAATACCAAACCCCGTATTTATAGAGTTTACCTATAAATAAAATCGAAGTTCGGCATTAGCAAAAAAATTATTTTGAAATAATTTAATCTATTTCATACTTTTTCAATTCTTCCTTCACGGACTCGGCGGATTTTCTAGTCATCCCGGGGACCTTCACAAGCTCATCAATCGAAGCCTTCTTTATCTTTTCAATCGAGCCGTATTCTTTCATAAGCGCTTCTTTTCTCTTCGGTCCGATTCCCTTTATGCCGTCAAGCCTGCTCTTGATCATCGTCTTTCCCCTAAGGCTTTTGTGATAACTGATGGCAAATCTGTGAACCTCATTTTGTACATTACTTATAAATGTGAAAAGTTCTCTGCTATCCTTGAGAGCATAAAATTCATTGTTGTATAAAAGCTTGTTCGTTGTGTGAGAATCGTCTTTGACCATTCCCATGACCGGAATATCGATTCCTAACTCACTTAAAACTTGAGTCGCAATTCCGACTTGGGTCTTTCCTCCATCCATCAAAATCAAATCCGGTGCCTTTGAGAAACCTTTTGAGCCTTCAAGCATTCTCTTGTATCTTCTCGTCAAAACTTCCCTCATGCAGTCCAAATCATTTCTGGTGTCCGCTTCTTTTATTTTAAACCTTCTATAGTCATTTCTGTTATGATTGCCATCACTAAATACGACCATCGCACCCACTGCATCTGTGCCTTGAATGTGCGAAATGTCGAATGATTCAATCCTTTCAGGATATTCTCCCGTACCGATAATTTGTGCGATTTCCGTAAGTGCAATCACATTTGTCTTTGTCTTTTGAAGAATTCTCGCTCTGTGTTTTGCTAAATCTTCGAGTGCATTTTTCTTGACCATCATAATCGTGTCGCGCTTTTCCCCTCTTTTCGGCACAATGATAGTCGTGTTTAAAATTCCCTTTTGTCGTATCGCTTTTTGCAAACTTTCAAGATTTGTCGGCTCCACCTCAAGCACAAGCTCCGACGGCGGATTGGAAATTCCAAGATAATATTGCTTGATAAATTCCTCCATCATCTCGTGCTCGTCTTCCTCATCGTTTGAAAGCACAAAACTGTCCCTTCCGATAGTTTTTCCGTCGCGCTTGAAAAACACTTCCACAAGAAAAATATCTTCACTCTTTGCATATGCGACATAGTCGATCGAATCGCCGAGCGGCTTTGTGATTTTTTGGTCCTCTTTTAGAGAATTTAAATCCTCGATAAGGCTTTTCATTGCCGCAGCTTTTTCGTACTCCATATTCTCGGCATAAGTAAGCATCTTATTGCGCACTCTTTCAACTGTGAGCTCGTTTTTGCCCTTCAAAAAATCAATTGGCTGGGCGAGCTTTTTCATATAATCCTCTTCGCTCATATTGCCCATACAAGGCGCATCACATTTGTCGATATAAAAATTTAAACACGGCTTATAGACTCTGTCCAAATACCTCTTTGTGGTTCTCAGTCGATACTCGTCTTCCCAAAAAGCGAGCACATTGTTCACAGCTAAAACATTCGGAAAAGGTCCGAAATAACTTCCGCCGTCTTTCTTTAGCTCCCTCGATTTTATAAGCCTTGGAAACGGCTCATTCGTAAGTTTTATATAGGGATATTGCTTGTCATCTCTGAGCAAAATATTATATTTCGGCGCATAACTCTTTATAAGATTGCTTTCAAGCACCAAACTCTCCACCTCGTTGTCGACTATAATATATTCAAAGCTTTTTATATGACTGACCATTGCGGAAACTTTCGGAGACTTTTGAGTTTTGTTGAAATACGAGCGGACGCGATTTTTTAAAATCTTTGCCTTTCCGACATAAATGACGTTGTCCTTGTCGTCTTTCATTATGTAAACCCCCGGCTTTGCAGGCAGTTTTTGTAGTTCTTCTCTTATATTAAACACAATAACACCTCGACTATATTATACCACATCTTGTATTTCGATTCCATAAACACTTTTTCATTTGCATATAAAAAAGAGAGCTTTCGCTCCCTTTTATCTCTTAATTTCTGCAGTAGCTTTTTTGAGCCATGCTTTTTCTTCTTCAGTTTTCATATGACTTTGAATATTTTCAAAAACCGTTTTATGATATTCGTTTATATATTCAAGTTCTTCATCGCTCAAAATGGAAACATCGATAAGTTCCCTTTCGTACGGACAAAGTGTGAGATTCATAAATCCGAAGAACTGACCAAATTGTGTGGTCTTATATTCCGTAACAGTCACAAGATTTTCAATTCTTATTCCGTGTTTGCCGTCTCTATAAATTCCGGGTTCGTTTGAAATAACCATTCCCGGTTGAAGCGGAACATTTATAATTGCTCTTGAAATCGACATCGGACCTTCGTGTACGCCGAGACAATATCCGACGCCGTGACCTGTGCCGTGTTTAAAGTCGATTCCTTCTTTCCACATTGCACCTCTTGCCATAACATCAAGGTGACATCCGCAAGTTCCTTTTAAAAACTTGGTCAAAAATAAATCGATATGACCTTTAAGTGTCAAAGTATAGTCTCTTATTTCTTCCGCCGTTGGGTTTCCAAGCGTCACAGTTCTTGTGATATCGGTTGTGCCTTCATAATATTGTCCGCCTGAGTCTACAAGATATAATCCTTCCGCTTTGATTTCTGAATTGTTTTCGCTCGATGCACTGTAGTGTGCCATAGCCGCATTTGACTTGTATGCGGAGATAGTTTTAAATGATTCACTTATAAAGCTTTCGTGTTCAGCTCTTATTTCGTGAAGTTTTTCTTCCGCTTCAAATTCATTCAATTTAATTTTTCCGGCATTTGCCTTTATCCAGCAAAGATATCGGCTGACAGCAGCTCCATCAATGATGTGTGCAAGTCTTTCATTTTCAACTTCAGTATCATTTTTGATTGCCTTCATCATAGTTGTCGGAAGCATTTCGTCAATAACTTTTGTGTTTTCGGAAATCAATTTATATTGAAGGGCGTTAATCTTGTCGCTTGAAATATAACAAGCCTCTGTTTTATCAAGAGCAACAAGCGCATCATTCACGGTTTCATAAGGTGCAATTTTCACACCGTTTTTTTGAAGATAGCCCTTAACGCTCACATCGATTTTGCTTTCATCCACAAAAAGTGTCGCATTGTGTGAATCAATCAAAAGATAACTTACAACAATCGGAGTGTATAGATCGTCGCCACCTCTTATATTAAGAGTGTATGCAATGTCGTCGAGCGTTGCCAAAAATAAATGCGTAGCCCCTTTTTCTTCCATCTTTTCGCGAATTGATGCAAGCTTTTTTGTCGGATTTTCGCCCGTGTATTCCTCATCCAAGATAAAAGCTTTCCCGGATGGAAGTGCCGGTCTGTCTTCCCAAAATTCTCCAATCAAATCTTTTTCAAATTTGAAATTTATTCTGTCGCCCAACTTTTCAACAAGTCTTTTATACATTCCATACGGAGTTATTTCTCCGTTAAATCCAACCGTTTGTCCCGGCTTAACATTCTTTTTGAGCCATTCATCATAGAAATCAACGCCTTCGAGCCCCCATTTCATAAGCTTGAAATCTGAGCCTTCAATTTGTTTTTCCGCTTGCACATGGTATCTTCCATCTGCCCAAAGCAGAGCCTCATTTTGAGTAACAACAACATATCCCGCACTTCCTGTGAAACCTGTCATATATACTCTGGACTTATATCTGTCCAATACATATTCGCTCATATGTGGGTCCGATGTAGGTATCACAAAATAGTCGATACCTTCCCTTTCCATAAGACTTCTTAACTTTTCAAGTCTTTCACGTCTGTTCATTTTTACCTCCAAAGTCTTTATCAAAAATTAATTTTCTTTTATATATGACTCCAATTTGTCTGCAATTTTTTCAGGAGTAAATCCGAAATGCTCAAAAAGTTCTGAGCCCGGTGCACTTGCTCCAAATCTGTCGAGACCGATTTTAAGTCCACCCTTTGTATATCTGTCCCATCCGAATGTGGAAAGCGCTTCGACTGAAGCTGTCTTTACACCGCACGGTAAAACATTTTCTCTATATTCTTTGTCCTGTTCGTCAAACAAATCCCATGAAGGCATCGAAACAACGCGAACTCCGTATCCCTTTTCTTCGAGAATCTTTGAAGCTTCCATTGTAACTCCGACTTCTGAGCCCGTTGCAATAACGACAAGATCAAGTTTATCCTTTTCTTTTTTTGCAATATATGCACCGTATTTCAAATTGCCGCTTTCGATTTTAAGAGTTTCAAGTTTTTGTCTCGACAAAATTAGAGCTGTAGGTTTTTTAGCCTTTTGTGCAACTTCCCAAGCATATACGGTTTCATTGAAATCCGCAGGTCTTATTACCGAGAAATTCGGCAAACTTCTAAGCATTGCCAAGTGTTCAATAGGTTCGTGCGTAGGTCCGTCTTCGCCAACTCCGATAGAGTCGTGTGTGAGAATATATGTTATCGGAAGATTCATTAGCGCAGCAAGTCTAAGTGCCGGTTTCATATAGTCACTGAAAACAAAGAATGTTGCACAGAAAGGTTTAAGTCCGCCGTGAAGAGCAATTCCGTTTGAAATTGCAGCCATTGCAAATTCCCTAACGCCGAAGTGAATATTTCTTCCACCGAAATTATCCGCACTCATAAATCCGCCGTCTTTTATTTCACTCTTGTTTGAAGGTCCCAAGTCTGCAGAACCGCCGATAAGATTCGGAATAGCCTTTGCGACTTCTTGCAAAGCCGTTCCACTCGCACTTCTCGTTGCGTCCTTGTCCTTTGAATCTATTAATGCGCTCAAATCCGCTTCGTGTTTAAAGTGAATCCAATCGATGTATTCCCTATATTTTTCCGGATTTTTGCTTTCGTATTCTTCGAGCTTTTTCTTGTATTCATCGTAAACTTTTTTCTTTTCTTCTACAATTTTTTCAGCATTTTCTCTGACATCTTGTGGAACATTGAATTCATCTTTTTCTGCCCATTTGATTTTTTCAACCAAAACTTTTCTGTTGTCAACGCCGATTGGAGCTCCGTGTGATTTTTCAGAACCCTCAACGCTTCCTGCGCCGAATCCGATGATAGTTTTTACTTCTATTATTGACGGACGATTGTCCTTCTTTGCATTTTCAATAGCTTCTTTTATTTTTTCCGTATCATTTCCGTCTTCAACCTTTTGAGTGTGCCATCCGTAAGCTTCGAATCTCTTCAAAGTGTCGTCGTGGAATGTGATGTCCGTGTTTCCTTCAATCGAAATATTATTTGAATCGTATAAAACTATAAGACGACCGAGTTTATAACTTCCCGCAAAGCTTGCAGCTTCATGCGAAATGCCTTCCATAAGACATCCGTCACCGACAAGCGCATATGTGTAGTGATCCACCGGTGACCATCCGTCGACTGTAAAGTGCGATCTCATATGTGCTTCCGCAAGAGCCATTCCAACAGCCATAGTTATTCCTTGTCCGAGCGGTCCGGTTGTTGCGTCCACGCCATCTGTTTCGCCGTATTCAGGATGTCCCGGAGTTTTTGATCCCCATTGTCTGAAATTTTTGATGTCGTCGATACTTACATCAAATCCGAACAAGTTGAGCAAACTGTAAAGAATAGCGCTACCATGTCCCGCACTAAGTACGAATCTGTCTCTGTTAATCCACTTCGGTTTTTCAGGATTAAAATTCAAAAAATCCTTATAGAGTGTGTAAAGCATTGGCGCCGAGCCGAGCGGCAATCCCGGGTGTCCCGAGTTTGCCTTTTCAATCATATCAACCGATAGCATTCTTAGCGAACTTATAGTCTTGTTATCAATCATTATTCTCCTCCATAAAACAACTATTTTTAGTAAAAACTATTTTCCATAAAAACACAGGTATAACAATTTGTCTTTTAATTCTACCCGGGTCTTTTATCAACCTATAAAACCATTCGAGCCCCACCTTCTGCATCCAACGCGGTGCTCTTTTAACCTCTCCGCTCATGACGTCAAGACTGCCGCCGCAAGCGATTGAAACCTTAGGCGCTTTGGTTTTAGTAAGGAAAATTTCCTGCTTAGGAAAACCCATTGCCGCAATCAATAAATCCGGTTTCTTTTCTTCTATATCTTTTAAGATTTGCTCCTCTTCGGGAGATCCATCTTTAAAATACCCATTATGTTGACCTTTAACAACAATATTCGGAAATTTCGATTTAATATTGACAATTGCCTTTTGAAGTATCTCGTCTTTCGCTCCCACAAAATAGACCGAATATCCGTTTTCGTCAGCAATTTCAAGGAGTCTTTCAAGCGTTTCAATTCCCGTTTGTCTCTTTTCGCCTTTGATGCCCTTCAGCTTCTCTGCAATTTTTATTCCGATTCCGTCTTTTAAAACAAGCGTGGAATTATTTATCATCTCTTTTAAATCGTCACTTTTGTTCGCCGCCATAACTATTTCCGGATTCGGTGTCACAATTCTTAGATTTGAATCACTCTTAAATGCATTTTTTAAAACATTCAAAAGTTCTTCGTCTGATATATTTGAAAATCTTATATCTAAAACATTTACTTTATTCATCGAAATCACCCAAAATTTTTAATACTTCCTCCGCATTTTGCCTTGCGAGCGATCGCCTTTTTTTCTCGTCTCTGCTTATGTCGTCGATATAATTCTCATCTTTTTCAAAAGCGTCAATCTTTTCATATAGTTCTTCCGCTGTAAAACTGTTTATATCAACGATGTATTCCGAGCCGATGTCCTTCATAAACCCGTCGACTTTCGGATCATAGCTTAAAGCAAACGGCTTTGTTTCAACGGCAACCGAATATATAAGCCCGTGAAGTCTCATAGACATAACTTCCTTTGCCGCCGAAATAATTCCCATCAATGTTCTCACGCTCATCTCGTCGTAGTATGAGTAAAGATTTTCATGTTTAAGCTTTGACTCGAGTTTCTTTAAAACGTCCGTGTCTTTTGATAGATGCATCGGAAGAAGAAGCACTTTGTGTCCGTCGTCCATAAATCTCTTCATTGCTACTGAAATTTTTTCAATAAATTCATCTTCACCTGCCCACGGTCTCAGATTTAAAACCATAAAATCTCCGTCAAGTCCGATTTTATTCAAAATGACTTGCGCTTCGTCCATATCCGGTTTCAAAAGAAATACAGGGTCGGAGCGAAGTTTCATATCCTCTTCGCTTAATCCTATGTCCACAAGATATTTAAACGAATCCTCGTCACGAAGCGAAATATAATCCACATTTTTCAAAGTCTTTTTCGTCAAATATCTGTTGAACTTTCTATTTATCGGTCCCACGCCATTTGCGTAAATGACAGTCTTCTTTTTATAACGTTTGCTTAGCGCAATCACAAAAAGATAATACCAAAGACTTCTCGTGCTTGTTATGTCCTGCAAAAGACTGCCGCCACCGCTAACAAGCATTTCAGATGACTTCATCGCCTTTATAAGCTTCGGAAGACTGAACCTGTAAACGCTGAGCAAATCATAAATCTCGCTTGTTTTTATCGGGTTATTACTCAAAACCTTCAATTTCAAATAAGGATTTATCGATTTTATTTCGGATGTGATTGCCTCCAAAATCGCATCGTCGCCTTGATTGTCAAAGCCGTAGAAACCCGAGAATAAAATCGTCTTGTCGAGAATTGCACGTTTATATATCTTTATGTGAGTTTTCGCCATGCTGATGGCGCTGTATTTTTCTTCTATGAGCCCGTTTAAGTTTTCTCCCATTTTTATTCGAAGAGCATCATCTTGTTTGAGCTTGATTAATTTATTCGCAAAATCTTTATAGTCACCGCTTTTAAAAGTGTATCCCGAAAAATCATCCTGAATAATGCTTGGAATACCGCCAACTGCACTTGCTACCATCGGCTTTTTTAGTTTTCCGCCCTCCAAAATTACATATGGAAAACTTTCCGATAGCGATGTAAGCGTGTTTATCTGAATTGCGTTTAAAAACGAAAACGGATCCTTTATTTCACCCAAGAAATGCACATTTTTTTCGATGTCCAGTTCTTTTGCAAGCGCCACAAGCTCCTCTTTGTGTCCGCCGTCGCCGCCGATAAGAAAATCCGCATTTTCAGATTTTAAAAATTCAGCAGCTCCTCTTAAAAAAGTCTTGTGGTCCTTAACTTCGTCAAGACGTGCCAAAATTCCAATTTTAAAACTGTTCGGGTCAAGGTTGTATCTTTTGCAGAACTCCTCATTTGAAACACAATTTTCCACCTTGTTCAAATCGATACCGTTGTAGACAACGTCGATGTTCTTGTCGGTAAATCCTCTCTCAAGAAGCATATATTTAAAATTGTCCGAAACGGCTATAAAGTTTTTAAACTTTTTCAGCGCAAAATAGTTTAGATTTTTAAAGATTAATTGTTTATAAAATACGCCTTTAAAATCGAGTCTATAGTCCGAGTGCACAGTTGTGATAAAAGGTACGTCCACTTTTCTTCTCAAAAAAAACGCAATAAAATTAGCCCTTGCCCCATGGCAATGGACTAATTCAATGTTTTGTTCTTTAATAAATTCCGCCAATTTATCGATAACCGATAAATCGAATCTGGATTTTTGTAAAAATAGTTTTGTGGGAATTCCCAATGCCTTGGCTTCATCCAAAAAAACATCATCAATAAATACACCTAAAGTTACGTCAATTTCTTCTTTAAGTGCGCTTAAAAGTGCCATTATATGAGTTTTTGCACCGCCGGTGTCGCCACCGCTTATAAGATGAAACACCTTCATTAATAGATTTCCCCCTCTATAGGTTGTAAATACCAATTGTTTATATTCTTTATATCAAAATCAACATTCTTTTTCTTTGCAACAACAGGTATCGAGCTTCTTGCAAAACTGAATCCCAATCTTTTAAGAGATGCACTATACACTGAATTTTGCCAAATGCCGACGAGAGAAACAGCTTTTTCTCTTCCGATTTCAACAAGCTTTGAAACGAGTGCTTCAAACGAAACCTCATCCTTTGCTAATATATCCATTGTCATAAAATATTTTATATCGTTTCTTTCAATGAATCTGTATATAAGATAACCGTAAAACTCGTCGCCCGTTTTTGCGACCAATATTTCGCAGTCTCCCCAATGTTCGAGTCTCTTTGAAAGAAAATCCTTGGTTCTTTTTGTATAAATCTTTCCGTCAGCTAATGTTTTTCCTTCAAAATCTAAAACATCCTCTAAATTCTTTGTTTTAGAAACATTGACAGTCGATATGTCGAGTGTCTTCGAACGTTTGTCGCGAATTTTATTAATAAAAGAAGCAATAGTTCCAAGTACGGAATGCCCCTGCATAATATCGGAAGAATTTAAAATCTTTGCAAAAACTTGCGCTTCACCGACAATTGAATAGTCCTGTTTGTCGACCAGATTCAAAAGTTCATATTGAAGCGGAAAACCGAAAAACAAATCTATGTCCCCGTTTTCTTCTTCAAACTCTTTGTAAAGTGCGGTAAAAATGCCTTGCTTTCTCTTTTCTTCGACGACCGAATTATCGAGCATAAATCCACCCGAAATTTCCCCTTCCGGAGAAAAAAGAGTCCTCTTGTCGCATCCAAGATGTGCAATTGCCTTCCCTTCCTCTTCCACATATTTATGAATCGGTTTTGTATATCTTGACTCAAATTCATCCATACTTTCAAATTTCAAAGTTTCTTTAATTAAGTCAACTGCGTTTTCGTTCATTTTGCCTCCAAACTCAAACTTATTCTTAGAGCTTCGTCAATCTTTTTAAGTAGATCGTCGGGGATCCGCCCTATTTTATCTTTGAGCCTCTTTTTATCTATAGTTCTTATCTGCTCCAACAAAATTACCGACTCTTTCGGCAGTCCACAATTCTTGTCCCCGACTTTAACATGTGTCGGAAGATTTGTCTTGTTTTTTACAGACGTTATAGCCGCAACAATAGTTGTCGGTGAAAATTTGTTTCCAACATCATTTTGCACAACAAGAACCGGTCTTACTCCGCCCTGTTCACTTCCTATAACCGGAGATAAATCGGCATAGAGAAGATCTCCTCTTGAAATTGTCTTGTCGTCTTTTTGATTATCTTTTTTAGAAAACGGAGCCTTCTTTTCACTTTCCACATCGGTAGTTTTCTTAAACTTTATCGACGAATTTGAGCGTGCATCGGTTGATGAAAATCGAATCTTCTTGTCAGTATTCTCTTTTCGAGTCCTATCTTCGAAAGATTCTCTTTTGTTTATTGAATCATTATTTTTATTCATTATAAATAGTTGATAATTTGAGAGATTTCGCCATCTTTGATATATACTCGAGGTATTCTGCGAGAAATAGAGCACATAACTTCATAGTGAATTGTTCCCATCATCTTTGCCATGTCAGTTAAATCGGTGTCATTTTTGTCGTGACCGAAAATAACAACTTCGTCACCAATCTTCACATCGTCTATGTCAGTAACATCGACCATAAATTGGTCCATGCAAATCGAGCCGATTGACGGAGCCTTCATGTCCTTCACAGTGACCATAAGCTTGTTCGACAAAAGCCTTGAAATTCCGTCGGCGTATCCGAGCGGAATTGTTGCGACCTTCGTGATTCTTCTTGTCACATACGAATGGCCGTAACTTATGCCGCTTCCCTCAGGCAAAACTTTTAAATTGCTTATAAGCGCTTTCAAAGTCATGAGCGGTCTCAAATCCATCTTGTGCGGAATGTCCGGATCCGGCAAATAGCCGTACATAATAATTCCGGGTCTAACATAATCCAAATCGTATTCAGGATAGTCAATAATCGCTCCCGAGTTTGAAATATGCCTTTTAATTTTCTTTCCGCTTGCAGATTCGATGCTGTTTACAAATGAATCGAAAATTTGATATTGCTTTCTCGTATTTCCTTGGTCATTTGGAACGTCAGCCGTTGCGAAGTGGCTGAAAATCCCTTCACAACTAATGTTCTCCATATCGAGAATCTTCAAAATTCTTTCAAATGCAACCGTTCCCGGTAAAAAACCGATTCTACTCATACCTGTGTCGACCTTTATATGAATCTTCGCTTTCTTTTTCAACTCCGCTGCACATTCGTCTATGAGTTTTGCCTGTTCATAGTCATAAACAGTCATATCCAAATCGTTTTCAATAGCGCCTTTAATTTCCGAATCCCTAATATAATTTAAAAGAAGTATTGGATCTGTGATTCCGGCCTTTCTTAGCTCAAGCCCTTCTGATAAAATCGAAACACAAAACCTATGAACTCCAAGCATGTTTAATTCACGAGCAACTGTAACGGCATCGTGGTTATAAGCATTCGCCTTTATAACCGCCATAATTTCGCTGCCCGGTTTTACACTTTCCTTAATAGTATGTATGTTGTGTTTCAGATTATCCAAATTTATCTCAAGCCAACATGGGCGTATCTCATCAAAATTCATCTTGCTCCTCCTTTCTTCATCACTAACTTGAATTATACCACATTTTATAATTTAATACAATTGTGGGTATAAAATAAATATCTAATAAATTGGAGGTAAATATGAGCACATTAAACGAAAAAATAAATTTTACAGTATTGATAGATAAAATGAAACAAATTGACAGACGAACGAAAATCATCGGCGTCGACAGGCGCGAAACCGATGCGGAACACTCCTTCTCAATCGCGCTCATGGCATATGTATTCAGAGATTATGCAAAAGACGTAAACTTGGAAAAGACAATGCTCATGCTCCTCGTTCACGACCTTGTTGAAATTTATGCGGGTGACACTTTTGCATATGATGTCGAAGGAAACAAGACAAAAAAAGATCGCGAAGAGCAAGCTTCCATAAAAGTTTTCTCCGAGCTTGGCGAAGACGGCGAATATTTAAGAGCGCTGTGGCACGAGTTTGATGCGATTGAAACCCCCGAAGCAAAATTTGCAAACGCAATGGACCGCGCACAACCGATTATAAATAATATATATAACGACGGCGGCACTTGGAACGAGTTCCATGTAAAATGGTCGCAACTGATGAAAAGAATGAAACCTATAAAAGAATTCAACTCTGAAATTTTTGAATACTTGGCCGTAAATGCAAAACCGTATTTCAGCAGAAACGGAATGCTCATCGATGACAACGACGAAATGTTTTTCATAGGCGATGAAAAAAATCCAATAGCAAAACTTGTCTATAAAGAAGATGCCGACAGTTTTTCGATTTTGGAAGTTTTTGTCGAAGAGTCACACAGAAATCAAGGCATCGCAAAAGAGCTTGTGCTCGAAGCGAAGTCTTATGCGGATTTTCACAAAAAGGAAATAATACCGATTTGTCCATACGCGAAAAAAGTATTGGAAACAAAATAATGACCGAATATGTAAACTTGTACACAAGACAACATGAAAACAGTCTGTACGAGCTTGAGCGCGAGGGCATAATCAGAAATAAAAAGCTATATGTCGAGCTTCATATGCGAGATATTTCGGATTTCTTTTTGGAAAAATATGATTTATTTGTTCAAATGGCGTAGCAAAAAGTGCCCCGCCCATCCGGAATAAACTACCCTATTTGGTGCAGTGTTTCGAAAAACAACTGCTTAAAACCCATCGACAAAGAAGTGGTCTATGCTTTAACTGTTCCGAAAAACGAAGTCATATATTTCGATGGTGCAAAATGGGATTATGTCTTAAACAATCTCTACATCCCGACTAACGAAGATGATGAAAAACGATTTAAAAAACTTCTCGAGGAAAATAAAATCGAACAAACTTTCGACCTCTTCAGCAACAAATACATCGGTGCGTTTGACGATATAAAAAAAGAAATCACTGAAAGTTGGAAAAGAATTTTCGAAATCACCGACCGCTCCGAATTTGTTGTGCAAGCAAACCTCTGGCATATAAAAAAAGAATGGATTAAGCACATCATCCATCCCGGCGACGACTTCTTTAAAATCGTCTCAGATATGGAGGAAACTTGGAAGGAATAATATACAACCGGGTTTAAACTAAAAATTTAAACCCGGTTTTTTATTCGCAACTTACAACAAAAATGCTAAACTCTTACACAAACAATAAAAATTTGCATATCTTTCTTATAAACATATACAAAATCATTGACATTTCACAGATACATACTATAATATATAATTAAATAAAATTGCAAGCGAAATTTTAAACCGTTTGTGATGATTACAAAGGAGGGCGCAATGAACTTCGACAAATTTTACTATATTCTCGAAATTATCGGAACTATAGCATTTGCTTCATCCGGCGCGATGATTGCGATAAGAAAGGGCATGGACGTTTTCGGAATCATAGTTCTTTCAATCATAACCGCTGTCGGCGGCGGGATTTTCAGAGACCTCGTCCTCGGCATAAATCCACCGACCGCTTTTATAAAAACAACATACACAACAGTTTCTGTAATTTCCGCTATAATCGTCATAATAATATACAAACTCATTGACAAAAAGAAATTTCTAAATATGAATTTTCTTCTAACTTATGTAAAAATAATCTCCATCCTCGACGCTATCGGCCTTGGCATATTTACAATGAGTGGGGTTAACCTCGCATGGAAAATGGCATATGGCAGCAACAGATATCTTCTTATATTCGTCGGAATGACAACAGGATGCGGCGGAGGTGTTGTTAGAGACCTCTGTGCAGGTGCAATCCCGATTATATTTACGAAAAATACAATCTACGCAATGGCGTCTCTTCTCGGCGCAGTCGCGTTCATATTTTCGAGACAATATATAAGACACCACTATGCATACCTCTTGGGAGTCATAGTCGTAATTGTGGTTCGCCTTCTCTCAATGAAATATAGATGGAGCCTTCCGGATGTTCGAAGTGACCTTATAGAAGACGGTCCTAACCAATAAAAAACAGCTATTGAATTTTCAAATAGCTGTTTTTTGTTATCTGATTTGCAATTGTTTTATAGAATTTCGCAAATTTTTTACATTTTTTTATTTCTCATCTTCTTTTTCTTTTTTTATAAGTCCCAAAATTGTCAAAAATAGAACTATTTCGCCTGCAATCCACAATATCAATGAGCCTTTATATTTATCGCTTTTTTTATCCATTTTATCCCTACTTTTTCTTTAAGATTTTCTTTAAAAATTGTCCTGTGTAACTCTTTTTCACTTTCGCAACTTCTTCAGGAGTTCCGGTTGCAACAACTTCACCGCCACCGTCTCCTCCGTCGGGACCAAGGTCCACAATGTAGTCGCAAGATTTTATCACGTCGAGATTATGCTCGATTACGACAACTGTGTTTCCACCTTCGCAAAGTCTTTGAAGCACTTGAATCAATTTTCTGACGTCTTCGCTATGAAGACCTGTCGTCGGCTCATCGAGTATATAAATTGTTTTTCCGGTTGCGCGCTTCGAAAGCTCAGTTGCAAGTTTTACACGTTGCGCCTCGCCTCCCGAAAGTTGCGTGCTCGATTGACCGAGTTTTATATATCCGAGTCCTACATCATTCAGTGTTTCAAGTTTTCTAGAGATTGTCTGATGGTTTTCAAAAAATTCGCACGCTTCACTCACATTCATATCCAAAACATCGGAAATATTTTTTCCCTTGTATGTGATTGCAAGCGTTTCACGATTATATCTTTCGCCCTTACAAACTTCACACGGAACGTACACGTCAGGAAGAAAGTGCATTTCAACTTTTATTATTCCGTCGCCTTTGCACGCTTCGCATCTTCCGCCCTTGACGTTAAAACTGAATCTGCCCTTTTGGTAACCCTTAGCTTTTGCAGCCGGCGTCATCGCGAAAATATCTCTTATCCCGTCAAACACGCCCGTGTATGTTGCAGGGTTTGAGCGCGGTGTTCGTCCGATCGGACTTTGGTCGATGACAACAACTTTGTCAAGTGGACTGTCGTATGTCACGCCGCCTGATTTACCCGGTTTTATTTTTGAACGATTGATTTCTTTTGCAAGATTTTTATATAGAATTTCATTCACAAGCGTTGACTTTCCTGAACCGGAAACACCGGTAACCGCCGTCATAACTCCAATCGGAATGTCGACATTTATATTTTTTAGATTATTCTCAGCCGCTTTCTTAATGTGTATGAATCCTCTTTCTTCCTTTCGTCTTTCCTTCGGCACATCGATTTTCATTCTGCCCGAAAGATAGTTGCCCGTTATAGAATTTTTGTTTTTCGAAACTTCCTCCGGCGTTCCGAATGCAACCACCTCTCCTCCGTGGATCCCGGCTCCCGGACCGATATCGAGGAGATAGTCGCTCGCTCTCATTGTGTCTTCGTCATGTTCAACAACAATAACAGTGTTTCCTACGTCTGTCAGCTCCCGCAAAGTTGCAATCAACTTTTCGTTGTCCTTTTGATGAAGCCCGATTGACGGTTCGTCGAGAACATAAGTAACGCCGACAAGTTTTGAGCCGATTTGCGTTGCTAGCCTTATTCTTTGGCTCTCTCCTCCCGAAAGTGTTCCCGCCATTCTCGAAAGAGTTAAATACGAAAGCCCGACCGCATTAAGAAAGCTAAGTCTCTCTTTTATTTCTTTTAGAATTTCTTCCGCAATCACATTTTCAGTATCCGTTAACTCGAGCTTTTCAAAAAATTCAATTTCTTTTCCAACGTCGAGATCCGTAAGCTCCGCAATATTAAGTCCGCCAACTGTGACAGATAGTGCATTTTCGTTTAACCTTGCACCGTGACATTTCGGACATGGAATATTTTCTATATATTCTCCGATGCTTTCTTGCACATATTCACTTGTGGAATTGTCAAATCTGTATTGTAGATTTTCTATAACGCCTTCCCACGGGCGATTGTATGTCTTCACTCTGCCCTTACTGAATCCGGACTTCGCCGAAAATTTTATATTGTAGTCCGTTCCATAAAGAAGGTCGTCCATAAATTCTTTCGGTGCATCCTTTATCGGCTTTTCAATCGAAAATCCGTGTTTTTCAGCAATCGCTCTAAACATCGACAGATAGTATCCGTTTGTGTCTGTGCTGTAAACGCCGATTGCTCCCTCTTTTATCGAAAGCTCTTTGTTCGGAATGACAAGACCTTCGTCAATTTGTCTGAAAAATCCGAGTCCGTTACATTTATCGCACATACCCATCGGGTTGTTGAAAGAGAATAGACGCGTAGAAATTTCTTCAATTGCAATTCCGCAATCTATACATGCAAAATTTTCCGAAAACGGAATGTCTTCATCGTCTGTTCTCACAATAACATATCCGTTTGTGAGTTTTAGTGCCGCTTCCATAGAATCTACAAGCCGTTTTTCGATATTGTCTCTGACGATAAGTCTGTCTACAACAACTTCGATTGTGTGTTTCTTTGTCTTTTGAAGCTTCGGCACTTCCTCAATCATATACATTTCGCCGTCTACATATAGTCTCACATATCCGTCGCGCTTTATATCTTCCAAAACAGTTTTAAATTCGCCTTTTTTATCCTTTACAATTGGAGCGACAATTCGAATCCTCGTACCTTCTTCAAGTTGCATGATTCTGTCAATCATTTGGTCAATCGATTGTTTTTCTATAAGCTTTCCACACTTGGGACAATGCGCCTTTCCGATTCTTGCGTAAAGAAGTCTCAAATAATCGTAAATTTCCGTGACAGTACCAACTGTTGAACGCGGATTGTTTGAGGTCGTCTTTTGGTCAATCGAAATTGCCGGACTAAGTCCCCCGATAAATTCCACCGCCGGTTTTGTCATATTTCCAAGAAATTGTCTTGCATATGAAGACAAACTCTCGACATATCGCCTTTGTCCTTCAGCATAAATCGTGTCGAAAGCAAGGCTGCTCTTTCCTGAGCCCGAAAGCCCGGTTATAACAGTCATCTTGTTTCTTGGAATATTTATATTTATATTTTTCAGATTATTTTCGTGTGCCCCTCTTATTTCAATATAATCTTCCATATTACCTCTCTTATCTCTTCTTTTTATCCAATTGATTTTGGAATTTTTTCATTTCATCTCTAAAGTTTGCCGCTGCTTCGAAATCCAAACGTTCAGCCGCTTCGAGCATTCTCGCCTTGAGTTCACGTACAATGTTTTCAAGTTCTTCAGCCGAAAGTTCCGAATCCTTTTTCTTCGGCGCCTTTTTGTCATCTTTCAAGATTCCGATGACTTCTCTTATATCTTTAACAATTGATTTCGGAGTGATATTGTGTTCTTTATTGTATTCTTCTTGAATTTTTCTCCTCTTTTCCGTAATTTCAATTGTGTTCTTCATTGAATCCGTAATTCTGTCGGCATACATAACAACTTCGCCGTGTGCATTTCTTGCCGCTCTTCCAACTGTTTGAATGAGCGAAGTTTCGGACCTTAGGAATCCTTCTTTGTCCGCATCGAGGATTGCAACAAGCGAAACCTCCGGCAAGTCGAGTCCCTCACGAAGAAGATTTATCCCGACCAGCACATCAATTTCTCCGGTTCTTAAATCCTTTATAATTTTCATTCTATCGATTGTCTCGGTGTCGGAGTGCATATAGCTCACCTTTATACCAAGTTCTTCCAAATAGTCCGTCAAGTCTTCCGCCATTTTTTTCGTGAGCGTCGTTATGAGAACTCTTTCATTTTTCTCAATTCTGTCACGAATTCTTTCCAAGAGATCATCGATTTGATTTTTAATAGGTCGGACAATAATCTTCGGGTCCAAAAGTCCCGTCGGTCTTAGAATTTGCTCTGCAATCACTTCGGACTTTTCCTGTTCATACGGACCCGGTGTCGCCGAAACAAATAAAATATGTTTTATGAGCGATTGGAACTCGTCAAAGTTTAACGGTCTGTTATCAAGTGCCGAAGGAAGTCTGAAGCCGTAGTCAACAAGCGTCTGCTTCCTAGAGCGGTCACCCGCATACATTCCTCGAACCTGTGGAATCGTTACGTGTGATTCGTCGGCGATTATTAGAAAATCTTCCGGAAAATAGTCGATCAATGTGTACGGTCTTGAGCCCGGACGTCTTCCCGACATGTGCCTCGAGTAGTTTTCTATGCCCGAACAAAATCCGATTTCTCTAAGCATTTCGAGGTCATATCTCGTTCTTTGCTCGAGCCTTTCGGCATATAAAAGATGGTCCTGGTCTCTAAGCTCTTTAAGTCTGCTTTCAAGTTCTTCCTCGATTGTAACGATTGCGCGTTTAACTTTTCTGTCGGTCGTAGCAAAGTGAGAAGCCGGGAATATCGAAGCGTGCCTCATCTCTCCCAAAATTTCTCCGGTCATACTGTTTATTTCCGTAATTCTTTCGATTTCATCTCCAAAGAATTCAACGCGAATCGAGTTTTCGCTCTCGCTTGCCGGAAAAATTTCCAAAACATCTCCGCGAACTCTAAATGTGCCGCGAATAAAGTTAATATCATTTCTGATATATTGAATTGCAATAAGTTCTTCGATTACCTTGTCGCGATCCTTTCGCATTCCCGGTCTCAAAGAAACCATAAGGCTGATGTAATCCTCAGGGTCCCCCAAACCGTATATGCAAGAAACCGATGCGACGATTATTACGTCTTTTCTTTCAAAAAGCGCCGCCGTCGCCGAGTGGCGCAGCTTATCTATCTCGTCGTTTATTGCGGAGTCCTTTGCAATATATGTGTCAGTTGACGGAACATACGCCTCCGGTTGATAATAGTCATAATAACTTACAAAATATTCTACACTGTTTTCCGGAAAAAAATCTCTGAGTTCCATGCACAGTTGGTACGCAAGCGTTTTGTTGTGTGCAATTACAAGCGTCGGCAGCTGCGTCTTTTCGATTATATTTGCCATTGTAAAAGTCTTTCCGGAACCCGTAACGCCCTTTAATGTTTGAAATTTATTACCCGAATTTATCGAATTTGCTAATTTTTCAACAGCTTCGGGTTGGTCTCCCGTCATTTTAAATTTTGAATGTAATTTAAAGTCCATATTTTCCCTTTCCAATCTTGTATAACTTAAACATTTAATATAAAATATAAATGAGGTGTTTAAATGAAAAAACTTAAATATTTTTTAATTTATATAATCATAATTTTTCTTTCCGGTTGCAAGTTTTTAATAAAAGACGAACCGAAAAGCGGAGTAAATTATGTACCGCTCGATTATAAAGTCGACTCGATAAACTATATTACAAATGTGGATTCAAACGAGCTCACAACAAGGCTGAATCATATCGACGACTCCAACTACAAGCTCAGCATTTTTGCGCCTCTAACAAACTGTGACGAAATTGTTGTGGAAAATGTAAAAGTGAACAATTACGAGATTAATGTCACTCTCGATTCAGCGAAAATTACAAAAAGCGATGTGAAAAAGCCAATCATAACACTTTCACTCACAGGTCTAAATCCATATAAAAACAGCGAATACAAAGTTCATGTTGACACAAAATATGACCGTATAAATCTTTGGCTCACTCGCGACGAGGCCTTCAAAATTTTAAAAGCTGAAGAATTTGTCACGCCATGCTCACCAATTTACACAGACATTTTAAAAAACGGAAACTCTATTTTTTGGAAACTCGGCTTTTATGAAATAAACAGCGAATCAAAGAGTCCCATAAGATATACCGAGGCGATTATAAACGATAGAACAAGAGAGCTTTTGAACGTCAATTCTATCGATATGTCAAAACCAATTTTAAACGGTACCCTAATTTCAAGTTTAGACAAAAATAATTTTTTGTATGAAGAAGAAAACAAGCTCCATATTTATAATATACCCCATAATACAAGTAAAACACTTGACATTAGTATTACAGATAATTGCGCGTTTTCAACCGATTTTATTAATAACGAGATTGCGATTAGCTTTGCAGATAATAATTTTGCAATTGTCGACAAGTTCCATAATATCAGAAATTTAAAAGCCGATTTGAACGCCGATGTAAAATTCTTCGGGCTTTATAGTGGCAACTTGTACATTGTAGGAGCCGACAACGTCATTTATAAATTTGACGGCAAAAACATCGAAGAGATTTACACCTCCGACGAAGAAATCACAGGGCTCTCAGTGGGCAAAGAAATCACCTTCTCTGCAATTGATAAATTCGGTGAAGAAAATATTTTTATACTAAACCAAAACGGAAAAAAGTTTATATCGAAAGGTAGTGCTCCGAAGATTAACGACGACAGAATTCTTTTTAAAATGCCGAAAAGCGGAAAAAGTGTAGACCTTTTCAGCTACAATCTCTCAACCGGTCTTCTTTTAAAGGTGTACACCGGAACAAGCGTCACATACAACCGAAGCGGAACGGATGAATTTAAAATCTTTGATAACGAAGAAGCGTATTTCAATGCGTACAAGCTTTCAGACGACAATCTTACTTATATTTGTCCACTAAAAGAATCTAATATTTCGGACAGTGCCGGCAGTACATTTTTTACAAACTATGACGGCAAAATTTATATATTAAATTTAAAAAATCAAACCAAATAGCAAGAGCACCTGCAAAGGTGCTCTTTTATTGCAACAAATCAATTGTTTCAACGGGTTCTTCTTCAGGTATGTCTTCCAAATCAGTCGGCTGTGCATCCGGTGTTTTTTCCTTTGTACCAACCAAGACAACTTGATCGCTCTTAGGATAGTAGCTCTTCATATAAGGCACTTCCTTTATAAGCTTTCCGCCGCTTTTATAAACTTTATAGGATTGATATCTGTATCCCGTTCTACCTTTTTTAATGACTTTTGTTTCGCCGACAAACAGCTCATCGCTCTTTTTCTCTTGCGTTTCAAAAGGAATCTCTTCAATACATTTTGAATACATCTCAACCGTATAATTCTTTTTATTTGTATCTCCGTAAATTGTAAATGTTATTATATTCTTCGCCAGATTTACACTGCTTGTAATGGCGATTGGGAAATCAAAGTTGTTTGTGAACTTCAAATCCTTAGCGCCGACCCAAACCGCACCGTCTTCTCCATATGGAACATATGGTGCCGGAATTGAGTGCGGATGTCTTTCGGTTATTGTAACGTCACTTCGAACAAGTGCATTGTACAAAGTTGTCGACGTTTGGCATAGTCCACCTCCAAGCGCATCTGTATAGACGCCGCCTTGAATTGTACTTGCCGGCTTATATCCGTTTGCCGCTGTTATAGGTCCCATTTTTTCATTGAAACTTACACTTTCACCCGGCATGACGACTATATTCGAAATTCTCTTTGCCGAAAGAACAATATTTGCATTTCTTCCCGCAGTTCCTCTTCCGAGATTCGATGTAAAAGTTCCGATAACGCCGTTTACACGAGCAATTGAGTCTTTATTTACGGACGGTTCAATCGTCTTTGTGTTCGTCTCGAATGAAACGTCGCTGTTTTCATCGATTGCTTTTTTTATATTTGTATTTAGAAGCGAAAGAAGTTCTTCCTTGTCCACTTCTTTGCCGCTCTTGCTTTCGCCGACTTGAAGTTTCCCGTCGACAAAAGTGACGTCAGAATTTGTGGAAACAACGTTCATATTTTCACTGATTGTATTCACAAAACCCTTGACCTTTTCCTCGTCAACACTTAAATTCAACTCAATATTTTCTTTATTCTCTTTTAAATCGTTTATTTTATTAAATCTTTCTTCTTCTGTTCCACCTCTACCAATTTGATATGCTCTATCTATCGCATCTTCAAAGCTCGGATTTAAGCCAAGTTCCGCAAGCGTTTTTGTCGCACTGCTATCGTCGATATGAACCACAACTTTTCTTTCACCGAGAGTTGAAAATTTATCATTCAGCTTTGTAGTAGCCTCGCTTTTTGAAAGACCTGAAACATCGACTCCACCAATTGAGATGCCGTCATATATGACTTCTTTCGCCAATGTTTCCCGAACAAGGATTTCATGTTCTTCCTGTTCGAGTCTTTTAGCTTCTTCCTCCTGTTTAATTTTTTGCTTATTCGTATAATCTTTATAAATATAAAAACCGCCACCGGCAAGCAAAATTATAATAATGCCTATAATAAAACCTTTTAAAAATCTGTTCAATTAATAATTCCTCCGTATAATAACCATAATTATATTTTACCCCAAATTACACTTATTATTCAATATATCCCATGCTGAAAATCGGCATCATTATTCCTAGAGCAATGATTGCAACAAGGATTCCGATAAAACTAATCATTATTGGTCCGATGAGTTTTAAAATTCCGTCAAGTCGATTTTTGTAGCTTTTTTCGTAAAACGTCATAAGTTTATAAGTCGTCTCGCTAACCACGTCTTCCCTGTTCAAACTTATCAGCATTGAGCGTGAAAGTGGAGAGAATATCATATTAAACTCGGGAATCTCGGCAATTGTTTCGCCGAATCTTATTTGAGCTATGATGTCACCGATAGTCTTTTTTATAAAAATATCCGTTTCTTCATTGTAGATAAACTTCAATGTGTCTTCAAAATTTCCCTGATACTTATAAATGATGCTAAATTTTTTGAAAAACAAATATTGAAATTTATCTCTGTACAATCCTTTAAAAAGTCCCTTATTGTACATAAATTTTCTCAAATTGTATTCTGCGATCGGTTTTTTTATCATCAAAAGTTTAAACGATAAATAAATGGCAAGGATAATCAAAATAATTTTTATTCCATATGACGCCAAAATATTGGAAAGTCCAAATGCAACATTTGAAATAAACGGAAGTGTTGCTCCGAAATCACTCAAAACATCTAAAAATACGGGTGCCACAAATTTTGAAATAAAAATCAAAAGCGCAAGTCCCATCACTAAAAGAAATGTCGGATAATAAAGCGCCTTTTTTATTTTTGTCGAGATGTCCTCTTCGTATTCTATATAATCCGAAACATTTTGGAGTATTTCGGAAATATCTCCGCTGTCTTCACCGATTTTTAAAAATGAAATTATAAACGAATCAACATTGTAGTGGTTTGCAACCGATTCCGAAAACGGAACTCCATTTTTTAACTCGTCTAACATCTCCTTTGCTTTCTTTCTGTCCACATTAAAATTGTCACTCTCGGAAATGAGTTCAAATGCATCCACAAGATTCATCCCTTCGTTCGTCAAGAGTTGAAGCAATTTGAACAAATTGAGCGGAGAATCTTTGCTTTTAAAAATCGGCTTTTTGATATAGTGTTTCGACTTTACGCCTTTTTCAACGGAAATGCCACCCTTGAATTTTTCATTTCCTCTATCCACATATCTATAAATCATTTTCGACCTCAAAAGTCTTCAAATCGATTTTACCGTTTTTTAGATGATCTAAAAGTGATTCTTCAAAATTCATTATAGTTTTTACTTCCCCGTTTTCTATAATATTGACTTCGAAAATTCCGATTCTTCCCTTGTAGCCGTCATCGCATCTTCCACATCCAACAGCTTCATAAACACTATCAATACCTTTTTCTTTTAACCATCCGGGCGCCTCGACTTTTCTTTTGCAATCCTCGCAAAGAGTCTTTACAAGTCTTTGATTTATAACTGTTTTTAACGCTTCATCCATAAGATTTTCTTTTATATTTAAGTCCAAAATTCTATCGAATGTAGAATTTATATCCTTTGTATGAAGTGTTGAAAATACAATGTGCCCCGTGATTGCGGACCTAAATGCTACCTCCGCCGTTTCTTCATCCCTTATTTCGCCGATGTACAAAATGTCCGGGTCCTGTCTCAAAATCGCCCTCAAAAGTTTGTGGAAAGTTCTGTCACGCTTGTTGTTCACTTCGAGCTGCGTGATGTTTTCATTTTTATACTCAATCGGGTCCTCGATCGAAATGATATTCTTTTTGTCCGAATTGATTTTTTTAATAATTCCATGAAGCGTAGTATTCTTTCCCGAGCCGGTCGGTCCGCAAATAAGATGTATGCCCGCTTTTTGCGCCCTGTTTAAAATAAATTCCGCAATTTCTTTCTTGAGTCCCAAAGTTTTTAAATCGAGCCCCTCGACGCTTCTTTGAAGCAAACGAAAAACAATCTTCTCTCCGTTAAGCGCCGGAACGGAACTAACCCTTATCATAAA
Organism: Ezakiella sp.; assembly: GCF_034180565.1. Lineage (NCBI taxonomy): Bacteria > Bacillati > Bacillota > Tissierellia > Ezakiella > Ezakiella sp. Next base: position 188,011 of record NZ_JAXFOB010000010.1, read on the forward strand.
TCCTTTGTATTCAAAAGAACTCTCTTGAATTTCTCTATTCATCGTATCGAGTCCGGCCTTAACTTTGATTTTATTTATAATATTTTCGCAATTTTGATTCGATTGATAAATCGTAACAAGGTCGCCGTCGATTCTAAATCTTATAAGCATAAATCCGGACTTTGGCTCAACGTGAACATCCGTTGCTTTAAGTCTTATCGCTTCGTCAAGAATTTTTTCAAACTCCGGAATTCTTCCGATGTCGTAGTTTTCATCGACGAGATATACATAATCTCCCTCAATTTCCTTTAAAATCTCGAGATCCTCGGCAGTCGGATTGTAGGTTAAAATCAAAAATTTGTTTCCATCAATAATTTTTTCAACATAAACTTTAAAGTTTACACTTTTTATATTGCCGCCGCCCGTGTTTAATTCCTTTAAATAAAAAGAGCCTTTTGAACCAGCTCCTGATAATTCAAGCGAGTTTATAAACTCATCAATCCTTTTTATCATAAGTGTTTAAAAGTCTCCTTAATTTTTGCATTCAAAATATTTATTGCCACTTCATTTTTCCCACCTTCTGGAATAATGATGTCGGCAAATCTTTTCGTCGGTTCAACAAAATTTATATTGGTCGGTTTAACCACAGAAATATATTCGAGAATAATTTTTTCAAGTGGCATTGATTTTCCCTTTGTATCTCTGATAATCCTTCTTATGAGACGAATGTCCGAATCGGTGTCAATAAAAACTTTTATGTCAAATAAATCTCTTAATTTCTTTTCATAAAGAATGAGACTTCCTTCAACAATTATAATGTCCTTTGGAGTTATGGTTTGAAAATTATCGGTTCTTTCGAGTGTCACAAAATCGAAAGAAGGAATCGATACATCATTTCCAAGCGCCAAATCCTTTAAAATTCTGACTAAATAATCAAAATCATAACTATCCGGATGTTCAAAATTGAGCTTTTTCCTTTCATCAAAATTCATCGACGAAAAATCTTTTACAAATGAATTTTGCTCAATTATTTGTACTTTGTTTTCTCCGTTAATAGATTTCAACTTTTCCGAAATCGTGCTTTTTCCTGAACCGGCACCGCCGGCGATACCAATAATCAACGGCTTTCTCATTACTCCTCCACCTGTCTTATATAAAAACCTTCGGACGCATCTTTGTCATACAAAAAGCTGTAAACTGTTTGCGGCACATTTGCCCTTTCGACATGTTTATCCTCTTCGTTTCTCAAATCTTTAACTTCTACAACTTCATCACCTTCCGGTCCCATAACCGAAACTGTTTCGCCTTCGTTTAATCCATTCTTTAAAGTAAAATAGATTCTGCCATCCTTTGCTTCGTGAACTTCACCTTTAAATGTGCTCTTCGGAATTGCGACCTGATTGTTGTTGTATTGTCCGTCCTCCATCGGATTTCCAAAATAAAATCCGGATGTGAACGGTCTGTGCGAACTCGATATAACTTCCTTGTCGAGCGTTTCGTCAAATTTATAATTTCCCGGGTCCTTCAAATATGAGTCAATCGCACGTCTGTATGCCCTTACAACCGTTGCGATATAATATGCACTTTTGACGCGGCCTTCAATCTTTAATGACGTTATTCCCGCTTCAATCAATTTTTCAACAAAAGATATTGTTTTCATATCCTTTGAGTTCATAATATATGTTCCACCTTCGGTTTCCTCAATCGGGAAATACTCGCCCGGTCTCTTCTCTTCCATCAAATAGTATTTATATCTGCACGGATGAGCACAGTCGCCCTTGTTCGGATCTCTTCCGGTCATATATGAACTCATGAGGCATCTTCCCGAATAACTCATGCACATTGCGCCGTGGCAAAAAGCTTCGAGCTCCATTTCAGGAGCGATATTTTTTCTGATTGTTGTAATCTCTTCAAGAGAAAGTTCCCTTGCAAGCACGACGCGGCTCGCTCCCATTTTGTGCCAAAAATTTATAGTGTTTGAATTTGTCACGGAGCCTTGCGTTGAAATGTGAATTTGAAGATTGCTGTTTTCTTTTACCAGCGAAAAAACTCCCGGGTCCGAAACTATAACCGCATGAACCCCGATTTCGTCCAAAAACTTTATATAGTCAACCATTCCCTCAAAGTCGCCTTCGTGTGGAATTATATTTAATGTGACATATATTTTTTTATTGTTTTTATTTGCAAATTCTACAGCCTCTTTCAAATCGTCTCTTGTAAAATTTGTCGCAGCTTTTCTTAAACCGAATTCTATTCCGCCTATGTAACAGGCGTCCGCCCCGTACATGAAAGCAGTTTTCATGCGGGACAGATCGCCTGCCGGTGCCAATAATTCTATCATTACTTCATATTCTCCTTCGCCTTTAAATGATCTTCGTAAGTCGATGTGAAAGTATGTGAACCGTCATCACCGGTCAAAACAAAGAACAAATAATCAGTTTGAGCAGGATTTATCGCAGCTTCAATTGACTTCATACCAGGTGAAGCAATCGGTGCCGGCGGCAATCCTTCGTTTATATATGTGTTGTACGGCGAATCTATTTGCGTTTCTTCATTTGTGAGTTTAGCTTTTCTTTCGCCCAAAATAAATTGTACCGTAGCGCACGATTGAAGACGCATACCTTGAGCGATTCTGTTGTAGAATACGCTTGCTGCAAGCGGTCTTTCGTCATCCACTTTGATTTCTCTTTCGATAATTGATGCAAGTGTAATCATCTTTGTAAAGGAAAGTCCATTGAAGTCGTCTCTATCAAGATATTCCCCCATTCTGTCCTGGAATGCTTTAAGCATTTGCTTTGTAATGTCAACTTCAGTCGCACCTGAAGGAATATCATAAGTCGCAGGGAATAAATATCCTTCAAGGCTTTCGCCTTCGTTCAACTTTTGAAGCCATGGAAAATCAGCAATATAGTCTGCTGCGGATGCGGTTGCATTTAAAAATGCTTCCTTTGAACCCAAACCTTGTTCTTCAATTCTTTCAGCTATAAGTTTTCTTTCAAAGCCTTCCGGTATGACAAGTTTTGTTGTTTCAACAACATCTTCACTTTTTTCGGATGTTATAACTCCAATAATCTCATCCGCCGACATTGACCTCGACAGTGTAAATTCTCCCGTTTTTATTTCGGTTTCCTTGCCGAGTTTTTGAACTCTCGATTTAAAGAAAGTCCCGTTTTTAATCAAATTATTATCATATAGTATCGACGCAACTTTACCCAATGAGCTGCCGCTCGGAATTTCTATTTGAATCTCTGATGTATCGTTTTTATCAACAGGTTCGTACATTCCACCAAAAAATGATCTGTAGAGATAATAACCTCCACCGACAATCAGTAATAACACTAACAAACTGATTATAGTCTTTGCTTTATTGTTCATTAAACCACCTAAAATCTCTTATAAAATTTAGAATGTTCGTAGACATAGTTGATAACTGAACCAAAAATGACTACGCTTATAGCTTCTCCTCCCATAAGCGTCAAAACAGTTGTCCAATAAGGAATATTTGTGAAGTAGCTTACCCAAATACTTACAATGAATCCATTTAAAAGTATAGGCGGGAAAAAAGCCATTATTCTATTCTTGCTCTTTTTAGTGAAGTATGCGGCTAAAAGAGTCACTAAAGAACCACATACTACGTCGATAATCCCAAATCCGGATTGAAATACAAGGATGATATTACTTATCAAACATCCTATAAAGAGACCCGGAACTGCAGCGGCTTCTAGAAATGGTAAAACTGTAAGCCCTTCAGCAAGTCTCAATTGTACCGGACCATATGTGAGTGCAGCTGCAGGAATCATTTGAATTACCACAAGCACCACATACATCGCAGCTATCAAAGCCGCTTTTGTTAAATACTTCGTGTCAGTAAATTTGTTTGCCATTTTTTACCCTCCAAATTTCGGTGTGACACGGTAGATTTGACTGAATATTTTATCGTCGAACTAATTTTATTTTAATTCGACGCCACTATTAAATTAAATTTAAATCGCTACATTCTCATACAAATTACCGTGTGAATTACACCTCTGTAAATATTGTGAGAATCATAGGATTTCTCTTTATTCTATCATAGATAAACTTTCTAAGTTCATCTCTAATAGTGGTTTTCATGAAGTTCCAATCTTGAACTCCGTCGCGCTCAAGCTTTGCAACAATTTGTCTTACCTTTTGTAGAGAACTTTCCATAATGTCTTCGTTTTCTTTGACATAAACAAATCCCCTGCTTATAATATCAGGTCCTGCAATAACTTTGCCCGTTTCTTCCGACAGCGTTAGAACAACGCAGATGAGTCCGTCTTCGGAGAGATGCTTTCTGTCTCTTAAAACGACATTACCGACATCCCCGACTCCAAGTCCGTCAACCATAATAGATCCGTTTGGAACAGAGCCCGTGCATTTAAACGACCTCTTCGTGAGCTCCATAACATCTCCGTTCTTCTGTATGAAAATATTCTCCTTTGCCATTCCCATGCTTTGTGCAAGGTTTGCATGTGTTTTTTGATGCCTTATTTCACCGTGAACCGGCATAAAATATTTAGGCTTCAAAAGACTGTGAATAAGTTTTAACTCCTCTTGACATGCGTGACCTGAAACGTGAATATTTGCAAGTTTTTCATAAATAACCGTTGCGTCTTTTTCCATCAATTTATTAATAACGCCACCAATATCAAGTTCATTTCCCGGAATCGGGTTTGCACTGATGATAACAGTGTCTTTATTTGTGAGCTTAATCTTTTTGTGCATATCATATGCAATTCTTGTAAGAGCGCTCATCGGCTCCCCTTGTGAGCCTGTCATTATTAAACACACTTTATTCGGCGGATATTGGTGAACTTGATTTATGTCCACCAAAGTTTTTTCCTTAACTTTTAAATATCCAAGCTCTCTTGCAGTGTTTACAACATTTAACATGCTTCTTCCGGAAAGCGCAACAAATCTTTCGTACTTTTCTGCAGCCATAATAATTTGTTGAACGCGGTGTACATTTGACGCAAATGTCGCAACCAAAATTCTTCCCGATGCCTTTGCGAAAAGATCATTAAATGTTTCACCGATAGTGCTTTCGGAAAGTGTGTAACCCGGTCTTTCAACATTTGTAGAGTCACATAAAAGAAGCGAAACTCCCTTGTTTCCAAGTTCCGCCAATTTATTCAAATCCGTTCTGACCCCGTCGATCGGAGTGTAGTCGATTTTAAAGTCGCCTGTTTGAACAACAGTTCCAACCGGTGTGTGAATTGCAAGCATTGCCGAGTCCGGAATGGAGTGGCTGCATGCGATAAATTCAACTTTAAAAGGTCCAACGCTTACTGTTTCGCCGTATTCAACATCTTGCAATTTTAACGGCATATTAAATTCTTTAATTTTGTTTTTTATCAAAGCGTTTGTGAGCTTTGTTCCATAAACAGGAGCGTTAAACTTGTCTACAACATATGGAATTGCTCCAATGTGGTCTTCGTGACCATGCGTAATAAAAAATCCCTTTACCTTTTCCCTGTTCTTCTCAAGATAACTGACGTCAGGTATTACAATGTCAATACCCGGCATCTCATCGCCCGGAAAAGTCATTCCGCAATCTACTACTATAATATTATCTTTATATTCGTATGCAGTTATGTTTTTGCCTATTTCACCAAGGCCTCCGAGAGGTATTATCTTAAGAGAATTCATGTTTTTTGTCATAATTATAACCTCTTTCTTATAAATTTATTAAAATAAATCGGTATTAGCTTACCGTTTAATTTCAGTTTTCAAAATTTTTTGCACACAAAAACTAAAGCTTATTTATAAGCTTACGAATTGTGTTTTTTTAAATATATCTCCAGAATATATGACGCAGCAAGCGCATCTTCCGCGCCTTTTTGTTTGCCACGTTTTACATTTAAAAATTTCAGAGTATCGTTTGCCATCTTTGTGGTATATCTTTCGTCCACAAACTCGGTTTTCATTCCCGTTTCTTTATACAAAAATTTGACAAAAGTCATTACAACGGAAGCTTGTTTGGACCTGTTGCCTTCCATATCGAGCGGCATTCCCGCTACCAATGTGTCCACGTTTCTTTCTTCCATTATCTTTTTTATTTTTTCGGCGTCCTCTTTTTTGGAGCCTCTTTTAATTGTGCCTATAGGTATTGCAAATGTTCCCGTCGGGTCGCTCACCGCAAGACCGACGGAACTCTCTCCAATGTCCATGCTCAAAATTCTATTATTCATCAAGTTTCAAATACTCTTTTAACATCGCTTCCAATAACTCGTCTCTTTCCATTTTTATAACGATGCTTCTCGCATTGTTGTGACTTGTTATATATGTCGGGTCGCCTGAAAGAATATATCCGATAATTTGATTTACAGGATCATAGCCTTTTTCCAAAAGTGCATTGTAAACATATTCAATGATTTCGCGCGGCTTCATATCGTTGTCCTTATTAAGATTAAATTGCATTGTTTTATCAAAATCATTATTATTCATTCTTTGACCCTCCTTGTGGATATTTCTGTACTTAAAACATTATAACATTTTTTTCATTATATGTCCACCTTTTGTACATAAAAATATTCCGTTTGAGTTATTATATCTTATTTATACACATAAATGATTCTTTTAAATTTACGTTTGTATTACAGTTTCTCAAATGTTTTCGTTTTTTTAGAAAATATGATATAATATTATAGATTATGAAAGGAGAACTGTATGCGACATCGAAATAAAGTTTTTACCATTTCAAAGCTTGTTCGATATTTTATATATATAAGTTTAATCGTAGTAGTTGTTTTCGGAACGTTGTTCGCACTTGCCGGAATACGAATTATGTCACAAGTCGAGGACATCGACCCTCGAATAGTCAATATGGACTTAAATGAAACTTCTACGATATATGATCAAGACGGAAACTTAATTGAAAAAATAGCGACAGCTGAATATCGTACAATGATAACTGTACAAGATATGCCTAAAAATTTAAAAAACGCTTTCATAGCTATCGAAGACGAAAGATTTTTGGATCACGTCGGAATTGACCCTAAAGGGATTCTGGCTTCATTATATGAAGCATATAAAACAGGTGACTCTGCAAGAGGTGCAAGTACAATCACTCAACAACTTGTTAAAAACACATTTTTAACCCCTGCAAGAACGCTTGAAAGAAAGCTTAAAGAAATTGAAATTTCCATCAAGCTTGAAAAGATGCTTACAAAGGACCAAATTCTTGAAGCTTATTTAAACAGGGTAAGTATGGGACAAAATGCTTACGGCGTTGAAGAAGCAGCTCAGACATATTTCAACAAACACGCCAAAGATTTGGATCTTGTCGAATGTGCAATGCTTGCTTCAGTTGTAAAAAACCCTAACATTTATCCTCCGTTTTACAGAGTTGCGCCAAGCAATTTTGATTCTGAAAAAATGGAAAAAGTTGGCACAATCGACCTTTTAGGTCAAACATATATACTGGTTTATAATCCGACAAATGAAAACCGTGCAAATGCTGTTTTAAGAAAGATGCACGAACTCGGATTAATCACAAACGAAGAATATGATGTAGCAAAAAATGTTGACAAAAAAGCTCTACTAAAACCTGCAGAAAAGAAAGAAAATCAAATTACAAACTATTTTGCAGACTATGTAAAGGAAAGAGTTGTAGAAGATCTTCAAGATAAATTCGGTTGGACAAAGTCGAGAGCACAAGACGAGCTTTTCTACGGTGGTCTCAAAATTTATTCTACAATCAACATGAAACTCCAACAACAAGTTGAAGACGACTACAAGAGATTCAATGAAATCCTCGTAGGTGACACCACAAACCTTAGAGCTCCACTACTTCTCGATATGACGGTCGACCAATACGGAAACATCATCGACAGTAAAAACAGACTTGTATTTTTAAATAGAAATAATGTTTTGAATAATGAGGGTCTGATTTATCTTGCCGACACTGAATACAAATTTGCCGACAACGGCGATTTGATGATTAAGTCCGTAAAAATGGTTCCTTATCCTTCGAATGTTGATGTGCTGGATTTCTATACTATCGACGAAAATAAAAACCTTTTGACGCACACAATTGGAAGTCTTCCAATCAAAAAAGATGACTTCAATATGGAAAACGGTTGGATTCGAATAAATAAAAAAGCGCTTGATGAAAATCCTGAACTCTACCAAATCAAGGACGGTTTATTGGTCTTTAACGAAGGACAAATTTTTATTAATAAAAACGGAATTGTTCAACCTCAAAGCTCGACAATTATTATCGACTACAAAAAAGGTCACATAATTGCTATGGCGGGCGGACGTGACGTCGACGGAAGACGTATTTTTAACAGAGCTACAAACTCGGAAAGACAACCGGGATCTGCAATAAAGCCTGTGGGTGTATATCTCGAAGCGCTCGACAACGGCTACACCGCAGGAAGTGCAATAGACGACGTTCCGTTTAACTTAAACGGCAATCCGTGGCCGAACAACTGGTACTCCGGCTACAAGGGAATCACATCCCTTAGATATGCAGTTGAACAATCTATAAATACAAGTGCAGTCCACACTTTAAACAGTCTCGGTGTCAAAAATGTTATTCCGTATCTTGAAAAGATGGGAATAATAAATAAGGACCATCCTGAAAGAGACACATTTGTGACCGAAGCGGAAAATGCAAAATACAATGACGAGAACTCCTCTGCTCTCGCTCTTGGCGGTATGACAAAGGGCTTGAGTCCACTTACACTTGCAAGTGCATACACTGCAATTGCAAACGAAGGAGTTTATGTTAAACCTAGTCCTTATACAAAAGTTATAGACAAAGACGGTGCGACAATTTTGGAATACAAACCGGAAGGCGTTCGCGTTGTAAGTGAGCAAACGGCTTATATTATGAAAGATATTTTGAGAACTGTCGTTTCAAATGGACTTGGTAAAGCTGCAAAAGTTCCAAATCAAGTTACAGCCGGTAAGACCGGTACAACCCAATACACTGCAGACTTGTGGTTTGTCGGATTCACAGACTACTATCTCGGAGCAACTTGGATCGGAAGCGACACTCCTCGAATCACTATGAATAAAAACTCTATGATTGCGGCTCAAATGTGGGAAAATATTATGGAAAAGGCGCACGAAGGTCTTGCTCCGGTAAATGAATTCAAGATGCCTGACGGCATTGTTAAGGCTCAAATTTGTACGCAGTCCGGCAAAGCTCCGACCGGGCTTTGTGGAGGAGACCCGCGTGGAGTTGTAAAAACAGAACTATTTGTTAAGGGCACCGAACCTAAAACCCCTTGTGACATCCACATCGAAGCGAAGGTTTGCGAAGAATCAGGTCTCCTTGCAAATCCTTACTGCCCGATTGATCACGTAAGATCCAGAGTCTTTATTAACAGAAAACCGCAATATGTGCCAAGCGCTCACAACGGCATCGTCCCTTCAGATTGGGGATACTCATATCCGCGAGGATATTGTGACCTACACAACGAAAATACTCAAAGTGAAGGTGGAGAAACTTCAGACTTGTTCGACCCGGATATCGAAACCGGCGACGATGAAACAAATAAAGATAATAAGGATAAAAACTCAACAAAACCGAAGGAAAACAAAAAGCCGAATGATACTGTAGTTCCGAAGGAAGATCAAAAACCTGATGTTAATGAAAACACGGGCGGAACAATCGATTTGTTTAACTAGACGAAAAGAAGCGAATATGCTTCTTTTCTTTTTATCAAATTTAAATATAAAGGAGACAAAACTAAACTATGGATAATGAATTAATAGCAAAACTAAAATCCGACAAAGAATTTTTGTGGATAAATCCGAATTTCTATAAGAGAGCGATATATGGCGAAGTGTCAAGCGAAGAAATAAATAAGGCAAATAATCTGCTATTAAAATTTGCACCTTTTTTAAAATCTGCTTTCAAAGAACTCGAAACGACAGACGGCATCATAGAGTCCCCTCTTTTGAATCTCAACAAATTCGGAATAAAAAATTTGTATTTAAAAGAGGACAATCTCCTTCCGATTGCAGGAAGCGTGAAAGCGAGAGGTGGGATTTTCGAAATTTTAAAATATGCCGAAACTCTTGCAGCAAATGCAAATCTAATCGATGTTGAAAAAGATTGCTCGCAATTTGATTCTGATGTTTTTCGAAAGTTTTTCAGCGAGTACAAAATTCAAGTCGGCTCAACCGGAAATCTCGGTATTTCAATCGGTCTGATAAGCGCAAAGCTCGGTTTTAATGCAATTGTTCATATGAGCAAGGACGCAAAAGATTGGAAGAAAAAACTGCTTCGAGAAAACGGAGTTAATGTCACTCAATATGATTCAAACTACAGCGAAGCGGTCAAAAATGGACGAATGCTTTCGGACGAAGACGAGAAAAGTTATTTTGTTGACGATGAAAAATCAATCAATTTGTTCCTTGGCTATTCAACCGCAGCTCTGAGACTAAAAGAACAACTTATAGAAAAACATATTTCGGTTGACGATGAGCATCCGCTATTTGTATATATTCCTTGCGGCGTCGGCGGAGCGCCTTCGGGCATTTTGCACGGTTTAAAAACTGTCTTTGGCGAAAATGTGTATGTATTTTTTGTCGAACCTGTAAGAAGCGCGTCAGTTCTTCTCGGTATGTCAACCGGTTTAAACAGCAAAATCAGCGTTCATGACATAGGCATGGACGGAAAAACTGAAGCTGACGGACTTGCTGTAGGAAGAGCGAGTGAATTATGTTGCAAATCCTCACAAAACACTCTCTCCGGCATATTTACTATAAATGAAAATTCGATTTTTGAACTTATGAAGGAGCTTTATAAAAAAGAGTCTGTTTTTGTCGAGCCGAGCGCCGCAAGTTCAATGATTTTTACAAAGTTTTTAGATGATGACGAATTTATAAAATTTATAAATAAAGAAGAAATATCCCCTGAAAATATAACCCACATCGCGTGGTCAACCGGAGGTATGCTCGTTCCAGAAAGCGAGCGAGAAAAACTTTTAAAGAAATAAAAAAATGGCTAACTATTTCATATAGTAGCCATTTTAATTTGCTTTTATTTTGCAAGTACATATGCGATTGCCAAGTCAGTTGTTGCTTTGATACCGTCTTTGTGTGTACGTTCAAAGCTGTGGCTTGCGTCAACACCCGGTCCGATGAGAGCTGCTCTTACATCAACACCTGCTCTTTGTGCTGCGGAAGCATCTGAGCCATAGAACGGATAAATGTCAAGCACATATGGAATGTCATTTTCCTTTGCGAGCTTAATAAGCTTTCTCTTCATATCGATATCATATGGTCCGGTTGAGTCCTTTACACAAATAGTTGTTTTTTGTTCGTCTGATGTTTGTCCAGGTCCAGGAGCAGCCATATCAACTGAAATAAATTCAGTAACTTCTTTCGGAACTCCTGCGCTTGAGCCGTGACCGACTTCTTCATAGTTTGAAATGAATAGATATGTTGTTCTCGGTGGAACAATATTGTTTTCTTTCATATATTTTGCAATTCCGACAAGTGTCATAACGCAAGCTTTGTCATCAAGGTGACGACTCTTCAAATAGCCTGAATTGCAAAGTCTTGTGCCTGTGTTGTAGTAAACAAAATCTCCAACTTGAATTCCAAGTTTTTCCAAATCTTCCTTGCTCTTTACAACTTCATCAACACGAATTTCAAGATTCTTGTCATTTCTTTCAATTGATTGTGTGAGCCCACCATTTACGTGGCTTGATGCAGCTGTGGTCATGATTGTTCCCGTGTATTCTTTTCCATCTTCTGTCGGAATTGTGACTTCAAGTCCTTCAACGGTTGCCCATGAATATCCGCCGAGCATGCTCATTTTTAAACGACCGTTCGGTTTTAATTCCTTGACCATTGCGCCGAGTGTGTCGACGTGTGCAGACAATAGAAGAGCGTCATCTTTGTTTTCACCTTCTATTTTGCAAAGTAATGCGCCTTTTCTTGTATATTCGCAAGGATAATACTTTTCAAGTTCATCCTTAACAAATTTAACTGCTTTTTTTGTGTCACCTGTTGGTGAAGGGGTCTTTAAAAGTTCAATACCAAAATTGATAATATAATCTAAATCATATTTAAATGCCATAAAATACCTCCTTAGTAATATATTTTTATTATAACATTTTTATCCTGAAATTACAAAAAATAGCTAAGCGCCATTTTGTATACATAATCTCCAAACCCTGCAATAACTCCGTCTGCACCGCGAGCCGTAAGCAAGTTTCTTCTCTCTTCTTCGCGTCTGAACACATTTGTGATATGCACTTCAACTTTCGGCACATCAATCGAAAGAAGCGCATCCAAAATCGCAATGCTGTAGTGCGAATATGCACCCGGATTTATAATAAGTCCGTCGTAATCTCTGAGCTGAATCCTGTCAATTATCTCACCTTCTGAATTTGACGTGAAAAATTCTATTTCATTGTCATTTAAATCCGCCATAGACCTCAATTCATTTTCGATGTCCGTAAGCGACTTTGTGCCGTATTTTTCCGGCTCTCTTATGCCCAAATATCTAAGATTTGGACCATTTACCACTAATATTCTCATTTGACAATTCCCATCCTTCTAAGTTCATCTTTTATAAAACTTGCTGTCAAAAATAATCCTTTATCGACCTTTACTTCCATATCGCAAAAATCTCTGTACTTATCAATCCGCCTTTCGTACAGCGAATTTAAAACCTTGTCCTTGTTGTTACGAAGAAGCGGTCTATTTTTGCTGGTCAAGACTTTTCTGATTTCATTCAAATCGCGATTAATAAAAATAACAAATCCGTTTTGTTTTAACACCTCTTTATTGCACGCTCTCTCAACGACACCGCCGCCGGTTGCAACAACAGTTCTGTCATATTTGCTCATAATGTCGACGAGCGCCTTTGTCTCCTCAATTCTAAAAAAATCTTCGCCGATTTCAAAAAGTTCGTCGACAGTCATGCCTGATGTTTTTTTGATATATCTGTCCGAGTCAATTGCCTTGTAACCAAGCATTTTTCTTAGCTCGAGCGAAAGGGTCGTCTTTCCGCAACCCGGCATCCCGATTAACACTATATTCACTTTGACCCTCTCCTTATTAAATCATATAAAACTATCGCCGTCATAGACTCCAACACGACTCGAACGCGTTTTGAAATATTCTTGTCGTGTCTTCCTCCAAATTTTACATTTAATGCATTATACTCTTTGTCCGACGTTTGGATTTGAAAATCATGTGTTTGAATCGGTTTCAAAAGCGTATAAAAATAAATTTCTTCGCCGTTTGTTATTCCACCGTCAACTCCACCCCAATAGTTGTGTTTGAGTTTCGGCTCGCCTTCTTTTATTTCATATTCATCATATATTTCTTCGATTGTTTTAGAGTACAAATTTTCTATTTCTCCGAAGTTTACACCCTTAACTGCAGGTATTGAAAACATCGCATGTGCAATTTCCGATTCAAAACTGTCGAAAAAAGGCTCTCCGACACCGGCCTTAACACCGTGAACAGACACTTTTATTCTGGCTCCCGTTCCGGATTCGCCGAATATTATTTTTGATTCAATCGTGATGCCCATTTTTGAAAGTATGTCTATAACGACAGAACCTGCAACAACTATCGGTGCCGTCATCCTTCCCGAAAATATTCCACCGCCTGTTCTAAAAGCATTGCCGCTATATTTTATATATTTCGAATAATCCGCATGTCCCGGTCTAAATATGTTCGATATTTTATCATAATCTTCCGGTTTTATATCCTCGTTTTTAATAGCAAAAGTAAAAGGTGCTTCCGTCGTGTGTCCGTCCTCCAAACCTGACACAAATAATAATTCATCCCTTTCAACTCTTTTTGTCTCGCCTTTTGCACTCGGTCTTCGCCTACTAAGATCCGATTCTATTCTTTCGAAATCTATCTTCGTTCCTGCAGGGAGTCCCTCCAAACTTCCTCCGACACAAATGTCATGGGAAGCTCCGAAAATATTAAATTTTACAACTGTTCCAATAGAAAAACTCATCTCATCCTCCCCAAAAAACTATATAGCTCGTAGTGTGATTTTTTTAAGCACTCTTTATTTTTAAGAACGACTCTCCCCTTGTGAAAACATGAAAGTATGAGCGCCATATGAAAAATCCTGTGCTCTTTAGGATTAAGATAAATCGAACGTTCGGAATCAAAATCCGAAGTTCTTCCGCCTATCACAATTGTGTCTCCTCCAATCGAAACGGCGTAGCCGAACATATTTAAAACTTTTTTTATTTCATGTGTTCTATTTGATTCCTTATACGCAAGATTTTTTATACCTATAATTTTATATTTTTTTCCATTCAATCCCGACTTTATTGCAAGAGCCGCTGCAAAAACCGGTGCAAGGTCCAAATTGTTTTTTAGATCGAAAGTGCATTTGTCTGATTTTAACCACTCCGAAATAATATTGTCAGTCGATTTTGCAGCTTTTGTTTTCGGCATATCGCCGTCAAGTCTATTAAAATATTTTAAAATTTCAAAAAATGCCCTGTTGCTCATGTCTTCCGGCACATTTACTTCCAGCCTTTCCGCGTCATTATTCATTCTTCGAATTGCATCTTCGGTTTGTAGTAAATATTGAACATTTGCCCCATCGCCATAACTCACATCAAATTTATTAACCCCCGCCATCATCATGCCGGATGCAAACTGTGTCGACTTTGAAATGTCGACGTCAAATTTTCTATGAGTTATTTTTCCTGAAAATTCAATCGAATCCTTTGATTTTTTAAAATCAATTCCCTCATCTTTAAAAAGTTTTTCGTAATAATCAAGAGGTCTTTCAAAAAGCCGCTCGCTCCCTTCGAACTTATGCTTCTTGCCATCCAGAAAAACCGGAATCAGAAATCTTAGACTGCTCCCGCTGTCTTTTAGGTAGTGCGTATCTTTCTTGGTTTTCCACTTCGGAAAAAGTGTAAGTTCCGAAATTTTGTCAAAGCGACTATTGTAATATTTGAATTGATAATTATCGTAAAGTGCTGAAAGTGTGATATTCGCATCTTCGGAAAAACTGAAGTTCTTAATTTTTGTCGGTTTATTTAATACATAACTCAAAACCAAAAATCTGTGGCTGTAGCTTTTTGAAGCGCACGGTAGATATGGGAATTTTAAATTTTCATCAAAACCTTTTTCAAACTCTCTTCCAACCACGCTCTTTTTACCCTCACAATCTTCCCTTTACCGATAGCTTCAACAACCGGAATATCTATAAATTCCTTGTTCACAGCTTTTTTATCTGCACTGAAATCAAATTCTATATCCGTTTGAATCTCCGGTTTTCCATATAAAATCTCATAAAATTTTCGAAAAATTCGAATCGTTTCTTCATCGGAATATCCGAGCATCGACTCCATAAAAAGTCCAATCGCAACAGCCTTTCCGTGGCTAATTTTGTAACCTGACTGACCTTCCAAAAAATGCGCAACCGTGTGTCCTACGTTTAAAAGATTCCTTATGCCCTTGTCTTTAAAATCCATCTCAACAATTTGTGCTTTTTTTAAAGGCGCGTATTCTGTCATCTTTTCTATGAGTTTATCCTTTTCGTCGGCTTTTAAAAGCTCAAACATCTCCATTGCAACCTCTCTATCAAATAGAGTTGCAAGTTTAAATCCTTCGACAAATCCGTCTTTCAAATCCTCTTCTTCAAGAGTTTTTGTAAAATTCGAATCGATATAAACAATTTCCGGCTCTTTAAAAATTCCGACATTATTCTTCGCATTCATAAAATTTATTGCACACTTGCCGCCAATCGCCGCATCCGTCATCGATAAAAGTGTCGTCGGGAGAATTATATGCCTTATCCCTCTCATGTAAATGCCCGCGGCAAAAGACGCGACATCCGAAATCGTTCCACCCCCGACAATATAAAGTGTCGAATTTCTAGTGAGCGACAAATCGTGCATTCTCTCAACAATTGAAAACAGAACTTCTTTTGTCTTTGCACATTCGCCCGCCTCGATAAACATTGTGTTTTCCGGAAAAATTTCCGGATATAAATCCTTCAATTTCTCATCTGCAACAACCAAATATTCTTCCGAGTCAATATAGTCGTATTGATTTTTTATGGATTTTAAAATTATTTTTTCCACAAATCCTCCACAATTTTGTCGAATGTCTCGAGCGGAATTGTTTGCTTCGAATCGCTCAGAGCAATTTCCGGATTTTCATGCACTTCAACAATAATTCCATCAGCTCCGGCAGCAACAGCCGCTCTCGCCGCACGTCTTACAAAATCACGTCTTCCCATCGAATGGCTCGGGTCCGCAATGACTTTGTAGTCCGTGTTTTCTTTGATGTAAATTATGGCACCGATATCCAAAATATTTCTCGTTACATCATCGAAACTTCGAATCCCTCTTTCGCAAAGAGTAATCTTGTGATTCCCCTCAAGCTTTATATATTCCGCCGCCTTTAAGAATTCATGAACCGTATTTGAAAAGCCCCTTTTTAATATGACGGGTTTATCCGTTTTTCCAATCTCCCTTAAAAGCTCAAAATTTTGCATATTTCTTGCGCCGATTTGAAAAACATCGACATGGTCATAAAGTTTCTCAATCTGGCTCACACCGACAACCTCTGTGACGGTTTTCATACCCATTTCCCTGATTTTATCGAGAATCGGCAGACCTTTCCAACCAATCCCCTGAAAATCTTTCGGATCGGTTCTCGGCTTAAAAAGTGCCGCTCTCATTTCAGTTATTCCGCGTTGTTTCAGTTCGCGCGCAAGCGAAAGAGCCTGTCTCTCGCTTTCTATTGAACATGAACCCGCAATAATTCTAATCATTATCCTCACCCTTATATAACTTGTATGCTTCCACCGCCTGGTAGTAGAGCATATCGTATCCATTTTTTATTTCTACACCCTGTTTTTCCATCTCGCTTAAAAAAAGTGTGCGTTCAGGCGTATAAATAATGTCCACTGCCGTTTTCTGTGAATCGAATTTTTTTGTAATAATCGCCCTATCCTCGTTAAAACCGACGCTTGTGGCATTGATAACATTTGCAAAATCGCAATTTTTTAAATCATAAATAAAATTTAGGTCCGGCTTTATCTTTAAAAGCATGTCATTTTGACTTGAATCTCTCACATACAAAGTCAAATCAAAATCTTTAAACGCATAGATTAGAGCTCTCGCAGCTCCTCCTCTTCCAAGAATAAGCGTTTTACCAATTCTAAGAAAGTTTTCGTATGCTCTCTGTGCTCCGTACACGTCAGTGTTATATCCCACAAACTTTCCATTTTTGTTTATAACCGTGTTCGCAGCATTTAGAACATTCACCGCTTCCGACATATCGTCAAGATATTTTATTATTTCCGATTTATATGGCGCAGTAACATTAAATCCTCTTGCTCCCGTTTCCTTTATAAATCTCACAAATTTCGGAATCTCTTCCGGATTCATGTCCGCATTTTCGTACAAAAAATCTATATTGTCCTTTTCCGACAGTTCTCGATAAATCTCTCCGGAGCGTGAATTCTTAATATTTTTTCCGAGCAAATAACATTTATACATAAAAAAGCTCCGAAAGTGTTTCGGTTATATTTGTTGCATTGCTCCTCACATATCCGCTCTTTACCTCGAGAAATTCACCGGTAATAAGTTTCGAATCCAACATTTCTCTATCCTCGTCTGTAACTTCAACCGGCATGCTTCCTTCAAAGCTATATTTTTCGATGAGTTCCCTTTTCGGAAGTACATCGTTTGCAAGTACATAATCAATTTCACGACCGAGATATCTCTCAACTTCCTCGACATGATTATAT
This sequence comes from Ezakiella sp., assembly GCF_034180565.1. Classification (NCBI taxonomy): domain Bacteria; kingdom Bacillati; phylum Bacillota; class Tissierellia; genus Ezakiella; species Ezakiella sp. Next base: position 205,736 of record NZ_JAXFOB010000010.1, read on the forward strand.
AGCGAGTAGCCCATAGTTTCCTCAGGTTGAGTCATTACATTCGCAATATATACAACTTTTTTGTCCTTTAGCGCCTCTCTAACTCCATCAACAAGGAGATTGCATATAACAGACGTGTATAGACTTCCCGGTCCCAATGTGACCACGTCAGCGTTTAAAATCGCCTCTTTGGCATGCTCCGAAATATTTACATGATTAATCAAAGAAAGTTCTTTGATTCCGGCTTTTCTCTTTAAAGCGAAAATTGCAATCTCGGACTCGCCCCTTACTTTCACACCGTCTGAAAGAACTGCGCACAAATCCATATTGTCAATTGTGACTGGATAAACCTTGCCCTTTAAATTTAAGACATTGGAAACAACTTGAATTCCGTCTTCAAATGAGCCTTCGCTCTTAACCATCCCTGCAATAATCAAATTCCCGAGTGACTGCCCTTTGAGAGAGCCATCTTCGAATCTATAACTCAAAAGTTTTCTCAAGTCGTCCGGCGCTTCCGAAAGCGCCAAAAGACAGTTTCTTATATCTCCCGGCGGTAGCATGTTAAGGTCCTCTCTTAAAATCCCGCTTCCACCACCGTTGTCTCCAACCGTGACGATTGCAGCTACGTCAAATTTTTTCTTGAGTCCGTTTAATAAAACGCTGAGTCCTGTTCCGCCGCCTATTGCTGCAAGTTTAATCATCGTGCGCCTCATCCAAATCTCGATTTATAATTGTAATACTTATTCCCGACTCTTTAAGAAGTTCCGCAAGTCTCCTTGCAACACTCACCGAGCGCTGTCTTCCGCCGGTGCATCCGAAAGCAACAATAAGTTGCTCCTTGCCCTCATTTTCATAAAGCGGAATCAAAAACTTCAATAAATCGTGCACTTTTTCTATAAACTCGACGCTCTCTTTTTGAGCCAAAACAAAGTCATAGCAATCCGAATTGTATCCACTCTTGAGCTTAAGCTCCGAAACATAATATGGATTTGTGATAAACCTAACGTCAAAAACTAAATCCGCATCGAGAACAATGCCGTTTTTAAATCCGAAAGTTTTGAAAATAACTGAAATTTCATTTTTATCATTTAAAACTAAACTGTGAATAATATTTTTAAGCTCACCTAAAGTCAAATTCGTAGTGTCAATCGGAATCGAAAGATCCATAACTCTGTCCATGAGTTCTCTTTCCTTTTGAATGCCGTCGACAATCGTGCCGCCGGGACTCATCGGGTGAAGTCTTCTCTTCTCCTTGAATCTTTTTATAAGCGCATTGTCGCTCGCATTTAAAAACAGAACTTTTGCACCGTAATCATCCTTCAAATCTTTTATCGTTTTATAAAGTTCACGCTTAAAAACACGTCCCCTTTGGTCAAGCGCAAGTGCAATTTTATTTATCTCCGGCGTTTCCTCCATAAGTTCAACCAAATCTCTTATAAGAGGCGTAGGCAAATTGTCAATTGAAAGATAGCCTTCATCTTCCAAAACATTTAAAGCAGCAGTCTTTCCGGCTCCGCTAAGTCCCGTGACTATAACAATTTCCATAACATCACCTCAAAATCTTGACTTCGGTTTCCAAACTTATTCCCGTCTTATCAAGTACAATATCATGAACCTTTTGAATAAGCAAAACCACATCTTCATAGCTTGCATTGTCGACATTTATAATAAAGCCCGCGTGTTTCTTTGAAACTTCCGCCCCTCCGATTCTAAGTCCTTTAAGTCCGCATTCATCTATAATCTTTGAAGCAAATCCGTTTTCCGGTCTCTTAAACACACTTCCGCATGAAGGATAGTCAAGGGGTTGCTTTTCGCGTCTTCTGCCGTTCAAATCATTTATAACTGCTTCAATTTCCTTTTGGTCACCCTCTTCTCCGATAAAAGTCGCCCCAACAATTATTTCACCGTTTGTTTGAAATGAACTGTACCTTTGCGAAAAATCAAGCTGTTCTTTTGTATATCTTACAACTTTGCCGTCTCTGATTGCGCTAACACTTTCCAAAACATCGCTTATAACCGGTCCGTAAGCTCCTGCATTCATAAAAATCCCGCCACCTATAGTTCCGGGAATTCCGTCCAAAAATTCAAACCCTTTCAAATATGACTTAAGTGCAAATCTGCTCAAAGCTTTCATCGTGACTCCGGATTCGGCGATAATTCTATATCCGTCCTTTCGAATTTTGGAAAAATTGTCCCTTAAAATCATAAAACTTTTATCATAATATCCGTCCGGAATAATGAGATTCGAGCAATTTCCTATTACAATTACATCCTTACATTTATTTAAAACATCTAAAATATCGTCGGTGTCTTCAGGAAAAAAAATCTCTTTCACATTCCCTCCGACTTTCATCGACGTATATGGTTTAATAGATACATTTTTCAATACTTCCATATTCCACCTCATACATACATTATACCCAATTATGAGCAATAAAAAAAGAGCACTTTCTAAGTTTTTAGACACAGTGCTCTTTTTAAATTGTTATAATTTTTGTACGGATAAATTAAAAATTTTTCATATTAAAACTAGTTTTGTGCATTAAACAGCTCGAAAAACTTTCCGTTTGCATTCATCAACTCATCGAAGCTTCCTTCTTCAACAACTTTTCCGGCATCGAGCACAATAAACTTCGTTGCTCTTTTCAAGCCTTGAATTCTGTGCGTGGTAAAAATTGCCGATCTTATATTTGAGTCTTCCAAAAGATTTTCCCAAAAAACTTTTTCTTGTATCGGATCAAGCGCGCTCGTCGGTTCGTCAAATATCAGCACATTCCCGCCGTGATAGAGAGTTCTTGCGGTTGCAATTCTTTGCCACTCGCCACCTGAAATTTCCACGCCGTCATTGTAAATTTTGCCCAAATGCGTTTCCATATTATTGCCGAATTTTTTAAGTACTGAATCAGCACCTGCACGATTTATTGACTCAACGAGATCATCCTTGGAATTTTTATTTATATTGCTCAATTCCACATTTTCTCGGAAAGTGATTTCGTATTTGTTGAAATCCTGAAAAAGTACTCCAAATGAACTTCTAAGCTCTTCGACATCGTAATCCTTGATGTCTTTACCATTTATGAGAATTTGACCGCTGTCGGCGTCGTATAGCCTCAATAAAAGCTTCATAATTGTAGTTTTCCCCGAGCCGTTTACGCCCACAATTCCAAGCCTGTCCCCGACGTTAAAATCGAAACTCACATTATTCAATGCATAGTCGTCTCTTCCCGGATATTTAAAGGATACATTTTTAAATTCAATTTTATTCACATCGTTGCAATTTGAATCTCCGGAAGCCATATTGAAGTCGAAATCCAAAAATTCAAAATAAGTATTCATAAAAAGTTCCGTTTCAAGAAGCATCGAGCCTTCTTCGATAAATCTTATGGAGCTTCTTGCTGTGTATAAAAGATAATTTAGAAATAGCGAAAGAGCTCCGATGGTGTAAATTCCGGCGACCACGTTTTTCACAAATAAAACTATTGTTATGGATAAAATCACGACTCCAAAAATTGAAACAAGCACTCCGGCAAGCCCCTTCTTTCTTCTGTCTTTAGCGGATTCCCCGTTAATTCTATCAATAATTTCATCGTAATCTTCTTTAAATTTGTCTCCATATTTAAAGACAACTCTTTCTTTTGAAAAGTCTCTCCCCAGCAATATGTCCCTGTAATAGTTTAATTGCTTTACAAAAGGCGATCTCGTGACCGTGTTTTCATAAGCTGCTACTTGGAGTTTGTAGACGATATAACTTTGAGGGAAAATACCCACCAAAAATGCAAGCGGAATCCAAATGGAATAAGCCGAGAGCTGGGCAAACATAACGACAATTGTAACGAAAATTCTTATGATAGAAAATGAAAATACAATCAAATTTATCGGTCTGAATGCAATTTCCATTTGAAGCATATTGAGCCTGTCGTAGAATTCAGGATTGTCCAATGTGTTTAAGTTATCCACTTCGGAAACTTTATTAAAAAGATCCATGTTCACCTTTTTAACAAGTGAATCCGTGCATTCCCCTTGCACAATCATCATCAGCGGCCCCACCAAAAAATCTATGAGCACCGCAATAATAAACGGCAGCATTATAAGTATTGCCGATTTAACATCCGATAGCGTTTTTACACTGTCTATAAATTTTGCAATCGCCGTCGCTTGAACTACCGGAATAAAAATTTGCAGCGCCAAAATTATCATAAGAAATGTAACTTTGGTCGGTGCACTTTTAAAAATCAGGCCAAGAGACCTAAAGAATGTTTTAAAATATGACGGCTTTTCAGATTTATTCATATTTTCCTCCTATAGTTTTTCACCACATGTTACCATCTCCATCTAAAATAACAAGATTTTCAGTGTCTAATATAAAATCTATTTTATGAGAGAAGATGTGTGATTTTAGTTAAGTACTTTTTTGTGTGTAATTAATATATTTATAATATATTTTCTATGATTAATTACATTTATAAAATTCTTTCACAATATTTATACCCAAAAAAAATAATTAAACCAAAATTGTACTAATAATTATTATTAATTTATTTTGTATACTCGGTCCCGCCGACTTCGAAACCACCGACAGATTTTATGTAATAAATCGAGCTCGTGAGTTGGTAAAAGCAGTAGATTTTTTACAATAATGTGAAGTTCAAAACTGCACATTTTGTTATCAGTTTGTTAGCAGCTTGTTAGCAGTAGACGTAAAAATATATGATTTTACGTTGATTTTTCGAAAATTCACAAAAATAAAAAAACGCTACAACCATTAAAATTGCAACGTTTTGATTGGTGCTGAAGACAGGAATCGAACCTGCGACCTGCTGGTTACGAATCAGCTGCTCTACCGACTGAGCCACTTCAGCATGTTTATAACAAAATCTATTATATCAAATTCTTTTTATAATTACAAGTGTTTTATGTTTAATATTCGGTAAATTTTCTCGAGTTTGTTTTTACACATACAAAAACACTTCTCGAGTTTGAGAAGTGTTTTAATAGAATTATTTAAAATATTTTTTTAGTCTTTTTGCAGCGTCTCTTATAACTTCTGTCGGTGCGGCAAGGTTTATTCTTTCAAAACCATCCGCAACTTCTCCGAACTTATGTCCATGATCAAAAATCACAGCACAATCCTCCGCAAGAATTCTTTCTCTTTCCTCACGCGTCATATCGTATGCGCGGAAGTCGAGGAACATTAAATAAGTTCCTTCCGGTTCAACAAACTTAATCTTTGTGTCTTTAAGTTCTTCTTTCAAAACATTTTGATTTTCGATTATTTTTTCAATAAGTTGACTTAGCCATTCTTCGCATTCATTGTAGCAGATTTCAGCAGCTTTAAATCCGAGTGCGGAGGTTGCGTGCGATTGAACGCCCATAACTGCTTGTATAAAATTCTTTTTGAGCTCAGGATTTTTTATAATTGTTGTAGAAACTCCCATTCCGGCGAGATTAAATGTCTTTGATGCCGATGTGAATGTGATTGTTCTGTCTGCGAGTTCATCCGATAACGTTTGAAATACAATATGTTTGTGACCCGGCATTATTATGTCCGAGTGAATTTCATCGCTTATCAAATACAAATCGTTTTCAAGAATTATTTTCTCAAGCTTTTCAAGTTCTTCTCTTGTCCAAACGCGTGTAACCGGGTTATGAGGTGAACAGAAAAGAAGTACTTTGTTTTCTTTCGCTTTTGCAAGTTCTTCAAACTTCTCAAAGTCTATATAAAATCTGTTGTCCTTCTCAATTAGAGGAGCATCGACAAGTTTCCTTCCTTGTGAGAGCACAGCATTAAAAAACGGAAAATATACAGGAGACATAACTATTACACCGTCTCCTTCGTTTGTGAGCGATTTTACAGCGTTAAAAATCGCAGGAACGACCGCCGTGTTGTTTACCATCCATTCGTCTTTTACTTCAAAATCGTGCACTCTTTTGAGCCATGATTTCAAAGCTTCCTTGAAATCCTCATTCGCTTCGGTGTATCCAAGAACCATCTCATCCAAAAACTTTTTCAAGCCTTCGACCATTTCCGGCGGATTTTTAAATTCCATATCTGCCATTGAAAGTGGAATTATGTTAGACGGTAAATCCGGAAATTCTCTAAATGTTTTTCTGTATTTTACAGAACCTTGTTCTCTTCTTTTTGTAAGGGTTTCAAAATCGTATTTCATAAAATCTCCTTTTCTTTAAATTCTTTTTTATATTCATCTATAAATTCTCTAAATTTTTGGGCGAGTTCAATCGATAGTTCATAATCTTTTCCGCTAAGCTCTCTCCCATTTATACTTTTTATAGGCACAACGTCCATTCCCGTCCCCGAAAGTAGCGCGCCGTCAATTGTTTTAAGTTCATCAAGTGACAGTTCTCTCTCTTCAACTTCCAAAGAAAGTATCTCTTTGCACATCTTATAAAAATTCTTTTTTACAACGCCCGGCAAAGTTTTCTTTTTTGTCGGCTCAAAAATTTTCCCGTCTCTTATATAATAAAAATTTGATCGCGAACCCTCGAGCACTTCATCGCCCTTAAACAAAAGAAGTTCAAACAAATCTTTTTTGTCCATTATCTCCTGCACTTCTTTTTTGAACTCTTTTCTATAAATCTTTCTATCCGGATTCAGCCTTTCAAATTCATAAAGTCCGATTTCAACCCCGTGTTTTCTCTCAAAATCTGTAACTTCACGAATTATCATATCCTCCATAAAAACGTCTTCGCCGTCGACCATAATCATCACGCTTTCAACGTTTCTCTCAGGTTTGAAATCAGACATTATTTCCTTAATTCTATCAAACAATTCTGTTTTGTTTGCTTTTTCAAGATTTCCATAAAGTCGCTTCATGTGATCTTCAAAAAACAAATAAACCTCGTCTTCACATCTTAGAACTTCATAGATAAAATTATCGTTTAAATCCGGCTTTTCATCTAAAATTTTTCCGTTTTTATAAATCATTTTTCCTCCTATAGAATCGGACTTCCGAGCCTTGAAACATTCTCTTTTATCTTCACCCAATTGCTTCTTCTAAGATATTCCTGATATGTGAGAGAATATGAGTTTTCTCTGATATCTTGTAGAAATTTCTCCGAGAATATTTTCGCGATTTCTTCGTCGTAAATAAATGCATTTGCTTCGAAGTTTAGTTGAAAACTTCGAACGTCCATATTCGCTGTCCCCATTGAAACCATCTTGTTATCCATAATTATAACTTTCGAATGTTGGAATCCGTTTTTATAAAAATAAACCTCTCCGCCCGCTTCCAAAATTTTTCCCGCAAATGAGAGCGATGCCCAAAACACAAACGGATGGTCCCCCTTAAACGGAAGAAGCAATTTTACATTTACACCTGAAAGTATTGCGACCCTGAGGCTCTCAAGCACCGAGTCATCCGGAATAAAATACGGTGTTTCGATATAGATGCTCTCTTTCGCAGAAGAAATCATTTTTAAAAAACCGTCCTTTATGCTCGGCCACTCATTGTCAGGTCCCGAAGTCACAATTTGGCATGCGCTATTCCCATGAAACTCATTTAATTCATCTTCATATTTTACATGCCTGTTTCCTGCTGCAAAGTTAAAATCGAGGATAAATCTGTATTTCAGCATATAAACGGCGGAGCCCTTTATTTTTATAACCGAATCTCGCCATGACTCCCATTTTTTCCCGCCGTCATAATATTCATCGCCGACATTGAACCCTCCGAGATATCCGATTTTACCATCTAAAATATAAATTTTTCTGTGATTTCTATAGTTGATTCTCGGTGAAACGAAGCTCAAAAAGAACGGGAAGAATATTTCAACTTCAACTCCCGCTTCTCGCATCTTTTTTATATCTGAAGAGTGGAGTCTCCTGGAACCCATTCCGTCAATCAAGAGCTTTACATCGACTCCCTCTCTTGCTTTGTTAGTTAAAATTTTGCAGAGCTTTTTGCCCATTTTGTCGCTTCGCATAATATATGTTTGAATATAAATTGAACTCTTTGCATTTTCAATTTCTTTAAAAAGCATGTCAAAAAATTCTTCGCCGTTAAAAAGTGGCAAGAATTCATTGTCCGTAGTAAGTACAGCATCTCCGTTTCTGAAATGCATTTCAATCATATCTGCATATTCATTAAACGGAAATATTTGTTGTTTGTCCATATCGCGGTGCATAATTTGCTTTCCGCCTATGAGACCGCGGCTTTGAAGTCTGTCTTTTGCGAACTTGTCCTCAAACATTTTTCGTTTTTTAAAACTTCTTCCAAGCCATAAATATATAAAAAATCCAAATCCCGGTAAAAGAACGAGAATCGTAATCCACATCCACGTAGTGGTTGGATTACGTCTCTCCATAACGATAACCGCAATCGCAAGTATTATATTTATCCATAGTAAATTGCTTAAAATCGGTAATATCAGTTCTTTCAATTCTTCTACCTCAAATTAATCTATTTTTTTGACTTATATCTCTTTTGATTTGATAAAATCTTCTTTCTTATTCTGAGTGATTTCGGCGTTACTTCAAGAAGTTCGTCATCTTCAATAAATTCGAGTGCTTCTTCAAGAGACATCGTAATCGGCGGAACAAGCCTTAAGTTGTCGTCTGAGCCTGCAGCTCTCATATTTGTCTTTTGTTTTTCCTTACCGACGTTAACTTCAATGTCAAGTCCCTTCGGATTTTCTCCGACAATCATTCCTTCATAAACTTCAACGCCCGGTCCGATGAAGAGATTTCCTCTGTCTTGAGCTTGGAACAGTCCATATGCGGTCGATGTCGCATTTTCAAATGCAATCAAAGAACCCATTTGTCTTGTTGGAATGTCGCCCTTGTACGGTTCGAAAGCCTTAAATTCAGTATTTATAATACCTTCGCCTCTCGTGTCCGTCAAAAATTCTTGTCTGTATCCAATAAGACCTCTTGCCGGAATTTCAAAAACAAGTCTTGAATATCCGCCCCTGCTTTCGGTCATATTTTTAAGTTCCCCTTTTCTTTGTCCGAGTTTGTCCATAATCGAGCCGATATAAGCAGCGTCAACGTCAATTACCACTTCTTCAATAGGCTCGAGTTTTTGTCCATTTTCATCCCTCTTATAAAGAACTTGCGGTTTTGAAACTTGGAATTCATATCCTTCTCTTCTCATAGTTTCAATAAGAACTGAAATATGAAGTTCTCCTCTACCCTTAACGATAAAGCTGTCGGTTGAAGTCGTTTCTTCAATCTTCATCGAAACATTTGTTTCAATTTCCTTCATAAGTCTGCTTCTTAATTGTCTTGATGTTACGAACTTTCCTTCTCTACCTGCAAAAGGTGAATCATTTACACTGAAAGTCATGGAAATTGTCGGTTCGCTGATTTTTACAAATTCAATCGGCTTTTCGCCTTCAATAGTCAGAGTGTCTCCGATTTCAAGATCCGAAATCCCTGTGACAGCAACAATATTTCCGGCTGTTGAAGAGTCCACTTCAACCCTGTTTAAACCTTCAAATTCATAAAGACCTGCAATTTTTGCACGAATATGTCTGTCGGGATCATTGTGATTAACAACTATACAACTGTCGTTGTTTTTAAGCACTCCGGATTCGAGTTTACCGATTCCGATTCTTCCCAAATATTCACTGTAGTCAATCGTCGAAATCAAAAGCTTCTTCGGTCCGTTTTCATCAACATTCGGTGCCGGAATATATTTTAAAATCGCATCGAAAAGTTCATGCAAATCCTTCGCAGGTTCGAGCGCACTGTATCCGCAGTAACCGCCCCTTGCGGAAGCAAATAAAAACGGTGCTTCGAGTTGTTCGTCGCCGGCTCCGAGTTCAATAAATAAATCGAGAACCTCATCGATAACCTCGTCAACTCTCGCATCTTTTCTGTCAATTTTATTAACTATAACAATTACTTTTAAATTCAGCTCAAATGCTTTCTTCAATACAAATTTTGTTTGCGGCATCGGTCCTTCAAATGAGTCAACAAGTAAAAGGACTCCGTCCGCCATCTTCAAAACACGTTCAACTTCTCCACCGAAGTCCGCGTGGCCCGGTGTATCAATAATATTTATTTTTGTGTCATTATAAACTACAGAGGTATTCTTACTCGTAATAGTAATCCCTCTTTCACGTTCAAGGTCATTAGAGTCCATTACACGGTCTTGAACCACTTGGTTTTGCCTGAATATGCCTGATTGTTTAAGCATAGCGTCAACAAGCGTGGTCTTGCCGTGGTCAACGTGAGCAATAATGGCTATATTTCTGATATCTTTCAAATTATCATCTCCTAACGTATATTATAGCAGCCAGTCATTGATTATTCAAGTAAATAGCGGTTAAAAATAGCATGGACCACAGATTTTTATAGATTTTATAATTTTATAATATAAATTTAAATTCTTTGCATAAAATAAGTCAAATTAATTATGTTGACTTTAATATATTAAAAGTATATAATAATATTAAAGTTGTTTAAATCATCTATATTTAAACACTTTTACGTTTTTTAAGAGAGTTTTGCTCTCGAAAATCAACCAGGAGGTATATTATGACTGAAAAATATTCTTTAAACGTCCCAACACCGACGCATTTTACATATGCGGTGAGGGATTTGCCGACAGTGACAGTCGAGGAACGCGAAAGGGCTTTAAAAGCTACACACTACAATGAATTTGCATTCCCATCAGGACTTCTTACGATCGACATGCTCTCTGACTCCGGCACGACGGCAATGACAAACACTCAATGGGCTTCCCTTTTCTATGGAGACGAAGCATATGGAAGAAATACGGGGTACTATGTTCTTTTGGACACTTTCCGCGACATCTTTGAACGCGGCGGTGAAAAAAATTGGAAGAAAATTTTAGATCTTGTAAGAACGGATTGCAGAGACGTCAAAAAAATGATGGACGAAGTTTATCTTTGCGAATACGAAGGCGGTCTATTTAACGGCGGCGCCGCTCAAATGGAACGTCCGAATTCATTCATAATCCAACAAGGTCGTGCTGCTGAATCTGTGCTTATGGAAATTGTCAGAAATATTTTACAGGAAAGACATCCGGGAAAAGTTTTCACAATTCCATCAAACGGTCACTTCGACACAACCGAAGGAAATATAAAACAAATGGGCTCGATTCCTAGAAATCTTTACAACAAAGAACTGCTCTATGAAATTCCTGAAGGTGGAAAATATGACAAAAACCCGTTCAAAGGTAATATTGATCTCGAAAAACTTGAAGAGCTCATCGAAAAAGTTGAAGTAGAAAATGTTCCGTTAATCTTTATGTGTATTACAAACAATACCGTTTGCGGACAACCTGTTTCAATGGCAAATATAAGAGAGGTTAATAGAATTGCGCACAAATACGATATCCCTCTCATCTTTGACGTTGCGCGTTGGGCTGAAAATTCATATTTCATAAAGATGAACGAAGACGGCTACGAAAACAAGTCAATTGCGGAAATTGCAACTGAAATGTTCTCCTATTGCGACGGTTTTTGTATGTCCGCAAAGAAAGACGGCCACGCAAATATGGGCGGTATGCTCGCATTCAGAGACAAAGGTCTCTTCTGGCAAAAATTCTCCGACTTCAACGAAGACGGCTCAATAAAAATGGACGTCGGCGTAAGACTTAAAGTAAAACAAATTTCATGCTACGGAAACGACTCATACGGCGGAATGAGCGGCCGTGACATTATGGCATTAAGCGTCGGTCTATACGAAAGTTGCAACTTCAACTATATGGATAGCCGTGTTAAACAATGCGAATATCTCGCTCAAGGTTTTTATAAAGCCGGAGTAAAAGGCGTCGTGCTTCCTGCCGGAGGGCATGCGGTCTACATCAATATGGACGAATTCTTCGACGGAAAACGCGGTCACGAAACTTTTGCAGGTCAAGGCTTCTCATTGGAACTCATCAGAAGATACGGCATAAGAGTTGCCGAACTCGGCGATTTCTCAATGGAATATGACTTGAAAACTCCTGAACAACAAGCTGAACTCGCAAACGTCGTTCGTTTTGCAATAGACAGAAGCAGACTCACACAAGAACATCTCGACTATGTAATCGCCGCTGTAAAAGCGCTCTATGAAGACAGAGAAAGCATTCCGAACATGCGAATCCTTTGGGGACACAATCTCCCTATGAGACATTTCCACGCATTCTTGGAACCATATGAAAATAAATAAAAATAAAATATAAGGCGACAGAGCTTAAAAGCTTTGCCGCCTTTTTGTTTGAAATTGTTTTTTATAAATATATATTTAATTAATAAAACCTACAACATCCGATAGAAATTTTTGCGAACCGTCTTTGTTAATCTTTATGGTGTATACGTTTTCAACATAGTTTATATCATTTTCATCGGTTTTTATTAATAGTGCGGAATAAAGTTTGAAATCTTTGAATTCCTCGACGCTCTCTTTTAATGAAATATATTCTCCAACATATAAAATGTTACTGTAATTTATATTGATTTCACTTATAAAGCCTGACTTAAATCTCTCCAACTCACTGATTTTAATTTTTATATATTCATCCGAATTGTACATTTTCTTTTCCATTAAAGCTACTTCTTTGTCTACCGGATTAGGTACAGACTTCCACTTGAGATCATATTTTTTATTGTATGAGTAAATATCTTCACGCTTAAAAATCTGAAGATTGAAAAATGGAATTGAAATTTTAGTATTTAAATTTTGAGGCAATAAACTTAAATCGGTAGAGTTCAAAATGAAGTCCCTTTTTATTTTATTTATATCTTTAATATCAACATCCCCTGCAACTATTACAACCGGATTATTCTCTTTAGTATCGACATAATTAATTCCACTTTTTTCTGTAATTTCCCAATCATAAGCGGTAATTATAATCCCCTTAAAAAAGTCTTTAAAATAAACTTTGCCTAGTAAAAATTCATCTCTATTACGGAAACCCGAATATTTATATTGCCCATCTACATATGAATTTTTTGGGCTATACGACAAATTTTTCGTATTCCATCCGCTTTCACTCACCGCTCCTCGCTCAACAAAAAAATCTTTCCAACGCTTTAATATTTTGACATCCTCGGTATATATACTGCCTATGAAATTGTCCGAAGAAAAAAGATTATGATTATAATCCAAGTCTAAAAAAATTTCAGTCTCTCTCCACTCCCCATTTTTATAAATATATGCAGTGGTTGCTTTTTTATAAGAAAAATTCAAAAAATAAAATCTAAATATAAACAAAATAAAAAGCACTATTAAAATTGAAATCCGGATCCTATTTAATTTTTGAACGCGTAAATTTTGCATTTAAACCATATCACTCCTATGTTTTTGAACATAAGCTTCTTTTTAAAAAATTTAGAAAACCTCTTTATAATAAATCTAAATCTTTTAGCAAATAATAACGATTCTTTAAATTCTTTTATCACTTTTTAATAATCTAATCAATAGATGCATATTTAAAATTTGCAAGCGATATTTATCACATATATAAAATTTTAAATAAAAAAAAATACCCCTTAATATTATCATTTAAGGAGTACGAATCATAACATTGACAAATTTTATAAGTATTTCACGCATTCGACACGATTTTTACAAGCTTCAAACTTGTCAACAACCGCATCTACAAGACAAAGTCCTCTTCCTCCGACAAATTCGGAGTTATGTTCTTTATTCGGCTTGATAGAGTCAATTCCACAGCCCTGATCTTTAACAACTATTTTGATTTCGGAATCCTGAATGTGTACATATACCGTTATCAACTTTTCCGGATCAAGTCTGTTCCCATGGAGTGCAGAGTTTATTGTAAGTTCGTTTAAAATAAGTTTTACGTCAAAAATAACATCTTCGTCGGTGATATATTCACGAACAAGTTCTACCAGTTTTGAATTAAATTCTTGTATTCTTTCTATGTCAGTCTCAACCGACTCTGAAAAATCAAGTAGCATACCTCTCACTCCTTTCTATTAATAAATACCCACAATAACATTTTTTAAACAAATTTTTCACCATTTTAATGAATTCTTTTCATAAATTATCCCCAAGAAACATAAAAAAGAGGAGTTTCAAACTCCCCTCTATTTTTTCTTGTACCCACTTTGAAATTCGGTCCAAATCCTGTCATATAGTTTCAATTTTTGAGACGGATCTTCGAAAATCTCAAATTTTGTCATGTCGGTTCTGTCCGGATAGAGCGCTTCATTATCCACCAAAGACTCCGGAAGATATTTTTTTGCTTCGCTTTCAACCGTCGCATATTGCAAATATTCTGCATTTCTTGCAGCGATCTCAGGTCTTAACAGAAAGTTTAAAAAGTCGTGCGCTCTGCTTATATTTCTGGCGTTTTTAGGAATTGCCGCAACGTCAAACCAAAGGTTTGTACCCTCTTCCGGGAGAATATATTTGTATTTCGGATTTTCATCGATTATAACTCCGGCATCTCCCGAATAAACAACTCCGATATTTGCATCCTCTGCGATTAAAATATCTTTTATCTCATCGCCCAAATATGCGTATACAAGAGGCTTTTGATCTATAAGCTCGTACTTTGCTTCCTCAAGCTCCGTTTCTTCGAAGGTATTCATGCTGTAACCGAGTTTTTTTAATGCAATCATCAAAATATCGCGTTGTGAATAATATAAAACCATATCTTTTTTGTATTTTTCATCCCACAAATCCGCCCATTTGCTGAACCCTTCCGGATATTTCTCAGTATTATAAATTATTCCAACTGTTCCCCAAAAGAACGGAACGCTATATTTATTTTCTTTGTCGTAACTCATTCCCGTCAAATCTTTGTCGACATATTTAAAATTATCAAGTTTATTAAAGTCAAGTTCGTTTAAAAGACCTTCGTTTGCCATTCTCTCGAGCATATAATCCGACGGAAAGATGACGTCCATCGGTTCTGATGAGTTTTTGATTCTAACATAAAGGTCTTCGTTCGTCGCAAATTCCTGATAGACAACTTCCACATTATACTCTTCTTCAAACTCTTTAACAACGTCCATATCCATGTAGTCGCCCCAGTTATATACATAAAGTTTTTCGCCGTCGTCATTGCATCCGGTGATAAATAATGCGGCTATAATTACAATAAAAGGGATTAATTTCTTCATTCCGATTCACCCATTCCCATTTTAAGCATTGCTTCTTTTTTCTTTTCAAATTTATTTTTTCTTACATTTATAACGATTACAAGTGCAATCATTATGATAAACATCAAGGTTGAAAGTGCATTTATGACCGGATTTATTCCACGCCTTGCCATCGAATAAACAGTGATTGAAATGTTTTGAATGCCCTTTCCGGTTGTAAAAAAGCTGACCGCAAAGTCATCTATCGAAAGCGTGAACGCCATAAGAGCACCGCTTAAAATTCCCGGTTTAATTTCCGGAAGTATTACATATTTAAAGGCTTCCCACCTTGTCGAGCCGAGGTCGAGTGCCGCTTCGTATAAATTCGGATTCATCATAGAGAGTCTAGGCATGACATTAAACACGACATATGGAGTTGTAAATGCCACATGACTCAAAATTATCGTCAAATATCCGAAGTCGAGTTTTATAAAATTGTATAGCGCAACAAGACTTACTGCAATGACTATGTCCGGATTTAAAATCGGAAGATAGTTTAACTCCATAAAGAATTTATTAACTCTCCCACCTGCTCTAAAAAGCCCTATCGCACCGATTGTGCCGATGATTGTTGCCATTATTGTGGATAGAACGCCAATCAAAATCGTGTTGTAAAAGCTCATCAAAACTTCTTTGCTCTGAAAAAGTTCCTGATACCATTTGAGACTGAACCCGCCCCAAACAACTCTCGATTTTGTTGCATTGAACGAATAAATTATGAGTATTATAATCGGCAGATAAAAAAACAGATAAATGAGTGAAATATATAAATTTTTTAAAATCTTTTTCATTATATAATTCCTCCTTCAATTCCGTCTTCATCGGCATTTTTAAGACTGAATTTTATAAGCACCAAAATAATAATTATGAGCACTATACTTATCGCTGAGCCGAAATTCCAATCGCCTGTATATCTGAATTGTTGCTCGATGATGTTCCCGATTAAGTTTATATTGTTTCCTCCGAGAAGTTGCGAGATAACAAATGTGGAGATTGCCGGAATAAATGTCATTGTTATCCCTGTAATAACGCCACCTTTTGTAAGCGGAAATATAATCTTTCTAAACACTTCCTGCGGTGTTGCTCCAAGGTCGTATCCCGCCTCGATATATCCGTAGTCTAGCTTTGTTATTGCGGTAAAAATCGGAAGAATCATGAACGGCAAATAGTTGTATACCATTCCAATCATTATAGAGAAGTTGTTATACATAAGTTCAAGCTGTCCTATGCCGATTTTAACCAAAAAGCTGTTTACGAGTCCGTTTCTGCCAAGAAGTGTGAGCCATGCATATGTCCTTAAAAGAAAATTCATCCACATCGGAATCATAATTAAAATCATATAAATATCTCTATTTTTCTTTTTTGCAATGAACCAAGCAAAGGGATAACCAATCAATAGGCAGATTAATGTCGAAAAAAATGCAAGCTTAAACGACGCCCAAAGTATACTTAAATAAATCGGACTGAAGAATCTTTTAAAGTTTGCAAGACTAAAAACCGTTTTTCCCGACTCTTCAACAGAAAACCCAAGAAACACGATTAAAACTATCGGAGCAAGAATAAAAAATATCGCCCAAAGTCCATAAAAAAGGACCGGTAATTTAAGCTTTTTCATTACTCTTTCCTCATAACGTGTATATTTTCAGGCGCAACAGTAATGTAAACCTCGCTGTCTTCGACAGGAGCAACTGTGCTTTTCGCCTTCCAAATAGTGTCGTTAATATTTATCAAAATTTCGTAGTGAACACCTCTGAAAATTACGTTTTCAACAGTTCCTTTGATTCTACTTTCGCCGTCTTCGTGCATAATTTCTACATCCTCAGGTCTTATAACGACGTCCACCTTTTCTCCCGGTCTGAACCCCTTGTCCACACACGGGAATGTTGTATTGTTGAAACTTACACTGTAGTCGTGATTGAAAACGCCTTCGCTGATATTGCTTTCGCCTATAAAATCTGCAACAAACGAGTTCGCAGGTTCATTGTAAATATCAATCGGCTTTCCAAGTTGTTCGATAATTCCCTCATTCATGACTGCGATTCTGTCGCTCATGGAAAGAGCTTCTTCCTGGTCATGTGTAACAAAAATAAAAGTTATACCAAGCTCCCATTGCATATTTATAAGCTCTGTTTGCATGCCCTTTCTGAGTTTATTGTCAAGAGCTCCGAGCGGCTCGTCCAATAGAAGAATCTCCGGCTCGTTCACAAGTGCCCTTGCAATTGCAATTCTTTGTTGTTGTCCGCCCGACAAGCTTGTGACCGACCTTGTCGCATATTTCGGCAAATTTACAAGTTCGAGCATTTTGTATACTCTTTTTTTGATTTCGGATTCGTCAGTTTTTTTCAAACGAAGTCCGAAAGCTATATTGTCATAGACATTTAAATATGGGAAAAGTGCATATTTTTGGAAAACAGTATTCACGCGTCTTTTGTTCGGCGGAATATTGGTTATATCTTTTCCTTCAAAGATAATTTTTCCCGAATCCGGATATGCAAATCCCCCAATCAGTCTGAGAGTTGTGGTTTTTCCACAACCCGATGGCCCCAAGAGAGTCAAAAACTCACCTTTTTTTATATCGAGCGAAACATTATCCAAAACGACTTCGCCGTCATAAGATTTTCTTAAATTTTGTAATGATAAAAAGCTATCTTGTTCCATCTGTTCACTTCCTTTAAATTATTTTATTTTATATGATTCACGTTTATTGAAAATTTCCTCTTCTATTTCAAGATAATTGATTTTCGATTCCTCCTCAAGCACTTGCTCAAGTGTCGGATTTGTCTTAGGATGCTTTGCAACAAAAACCGTGCAGCAGTCCTCAAAAGGCTCGATTGACTTTTCATATGTGCCAAACTTTCTTGCAAGGTCGATAATCTCCGTCTTGTCGTATGTTATGAGAGGCCGTAATATAATTAAATCCGTCACCGGATCCACCACGCTCATCCCCGGAAGCGTTTGGCTTGCAACTTGTCCCAAATTTTCACCCGTGACAAGCGCAGTTCTGTCGTTGTCCTTTGCCATGAGAGTTGCGAGTCTTGTCATGGATCTTCTTTGTAGAAGTGTCGTAAATCTTATATCGCAGTTCTTTGTAATTGCCTCCTGTATTGGGAATAAGTTGAACGAAAAGAGCATTCCGTAAGGTTCATATTCCGTGCAGAGTTCAGCAAGTTCCTTTGTCTTTAAAAAGCTCCTCTTCGATGTAAAAGGATATGAGTGGAAATGTATGTAATCCACTTGAAGTCCTCTTTTCATAGCAAGAATCGAAGCCACCGGAGAGTCAATTCCTCCCGACAAAAGACTCAAAACTCTTCCATTCGAGCCTACCGGCATTCCGCCGAGCGCTTTTATTCTTCCCGGTGATACGAATGATGTTTTTCTTACATCAACTCTAATAATTCGGTCCGGATTTTTCACATCAACTGTCAGTCCCAAATTTTCTTTTAAAACTGCACCGCCGACAAGCCTGCTTATCTCAGGGCTTTTAATTGGGAAGCTTTTATCGACTCTCTTTGATTCAATCTTAAAAGTCTTAAAAGGCGCTCTTTGAAGTTCAAATTTCACCGCATGAATAGCAGCTTCAAAAATCTTATCCAAAGTTGACTCTGTTTCAAACTGCGGAGCAATATAACTTATTCCGAAAATCTTTTGAAGACGTCTCACCGTCTCAGCATTATCGTCAGAATATATGAACACTTTCGACTGATCAAACTTAAAATCCGGATTTAAATCGGAGAGCGTCGCCTTTAAATTCTTTCGAAGTTCCCTTTCAAAAAACGGTTTATTATCTTTTTTCAGTGCAATCTCGCCATAGCTGACGGAAACACATTCCCTTATCATTTCATCAACTCCCTTATAACCGAAACATACTCTTTTATCTTTTGAGCTGCAAATTTCACTTCATCCTTTGTGTTGTAATCACCGAATGAAATCCTTATCGTTCCGCCCGCATAATCATCCGGAACATTCATTGCAATAAGGCTTCTCGATTTTTTTGAGGCGTGACTTGAACATGCGCTCGATGTGCTTACATAAATCTCATCACCCTCAAGCATATGAACCAGCGCCTCACCTTTAACATTTTTAAACGAAATATTTAATATATTCGGAACAAAATTTATCGGTTCATTTATAATCTTGTCCTCGACATCTTTAAGCCCTTCAATCATTGTATTTCTCATTTCATAAGCATTCTTTTGAAATGCTTCAACTGAATTTATAGATTCTTTAAGCGCTTCAAGCGTTGCAAAAATGCCGCCCACATTTTCCGTTGACGAGCGCATCTTGTCTTCCTGACCACCTCCGAGAAGAAGCGGATTTATTTTTATATCATTTAAATATAAAATTCCCGTACCTTTAAGACCGTGAAACTTATGTGGACTTATTGCAATTCCATTTAAATTTGAATTTCTTAAATCAATCGGTGTCTTTCCAATCGCTTGAACGCAATCGGAAAACACCTTTATATTAGGATATTTTTCCTTAACTGCTTTTGAAATTCCTACAATATCATTTAAAGCGCCAATCTCGTTGTTTACCGCCATTATTGCAACAAGCGAAGTGTTTTCCCTTACACTCTCCAAAACCATTTCAGGCGTAACAATTCCATTTATCGGCTCGAGATATGTAACCTCCCCGCCGTTATCTTCAAAATATCTTGCGTTTTCATATACAGCAGAATGTTCATAGAGAGTTGTTATCAAATGTTCTCCCGGTTTTAAAAAACCTTTAAAAAACGTATTAATAGACTCAGTTGCTGAAGACGTAAAATAAATTTCTCCATTTTGTGCTCCAAGCAATTTTTTGATTTCATCTCTCACATTCTTTAACTTAAAAAAAACCTCCTCGCCAAAACTGTGTATGGCAGAAGGATTTCCCCATAATTCAGTCTGTGCAAGTAAATAAGCGTCTAAAACATTCTTGCTCGGTTTAGTTGTTGCTGCATTGTCAAGATATATCATATTTTTCACCCCGTACCTTAAATAATATCAAAAAAACTGTGATTTTTCAATAGCTGATTAGATTTAGAATAAATTTAACAAATAAAAAAAGCCCTCGCTGTGAGAGCTAATTCTTAAAAATTTCTTCAAATGCTTCAGAAATATATTCTTCATTTTCATCCATGATTTTTTCGATTTCAATCGTGTTCATTGTCGATTCTGCTCCGCTAATATATGAATGAATATAGATTTTAAAACTTTCATATGTCGGATAATCTCCAAAAATTAAATCGATTTCATCCTCATTCATCGAGCGAACCTCTTCTACAGCTTCTTCAATCAAACTGTCGCTTGAATTTTTGCCCGCATTATTTTCTCTATAATCATCCAAAAGCTCCATATAAAACTCGTTTAAGAACTCATGGTTTTCTTCTGCAAACTTTGACTTTTCAGACGAACTCATATTCGGTTTATACAAATCAATATTGTCAAATATAATTTGCTCAAAATCGTCAAAACTCATCCTATCGTCAAATTTTATGTCGCCATTTTTTATCTTCGTTTCAATCTTATCTTTGAAATCATCAATTGAATCTTCATCTTCTTCATTTAGAATATATTCATCGAAAAATTCTTTAATCTCATCTTTTTCGTCTTTCAAAAATGCATCGACTTCGTCTTTTGATTTTGCAACTTTTGAAAGTTCATCGTGAATATAATTATACAAATCTTGGAATAATGGATTTTCTCCAAAATCAGATTTTAAATCTTCCAGAGTTTTTGATTTTAACTCATTTAAAATTGATTCATATTTTGCTTCCAATTCTTCAGTAATATCTTTCTCTATTTCCGTTTTTTTATTTTTTTCATCCCAGCCTTCCGGTTTTTCCGTCCTTTCGCAACCGAATAAAAATATAGTAAAAACCATTAATAGTAAAACCTTTTTCTTCATACATATTCCTCCCTTTTTGTATAAATACCCATAAAACAAAATATATAAACTGATAAAGTTATAAATGTATTTAAATAAAGCTTTATTAATTTAGAAAATCCATTGATTTTTTTAAAACTTTAATATAAACTATTTATAGAGGTGAATAATATGAAAAATATTGTAGTCGTAATGACAGGCGGTACAATCGCAATGAGAATAGACCCAAATCTAAGAGCTGCAATTCCATCTTTAAGCTCTGAAGAATTGATTGGAGAAGTAAAAACTCATATAAAAGACACGCAAATACGTGAAAAAGAATTATTTAACATACCAAGCGGTCACATAACACCGGAACGTATGACTGAAATCAGACAAGCTGTTGTTGAAGCTCTAAGCGACCCTGAAAACGTCGGAGTAATTGTAACACATGGTACAGATACTCTCGAGGAAACTGCATACTATCTCGACATCTCAATCGACAACGAAAAACCGATCGTAATGACCGGAGCTATGAGAAACGCAAGTGAACTCGGATATGACGGAGAGCTCAATCTTACAGCGTCTATTGCAACTATACTTAACGAAGAAAGCAGAGGCCTTGGTACTCTTGTTGTCATGAACAACGAAGTCCACAGCGCAGCACAAGTCACAAAGACAAACACACTTTCCGTCAACACTTTTAAATCCCCTGAGCTCGGACCTCTTGGAATCATTGATAACGACGAAGTACTATACTATAGACGAGAAAAATCCGTAAAAAAAGTAATTGTGGACACTCTCGAACCGAAAATCGCACTCATAAAAATGGCTGCCGGTGTTGAAGGAGATATTATAGATTTTTATATTGACAACGGATACAAAGGCATAGTTATTGAAGCGCTCGGTCGTGGAAATGTTCCTCCTGCAACTCTTCCTTCAATAAACAGAGCCCTTGAACTGAACATTCCTATAGTTCTTGTCAGCCGCTGCGCAACCGGTCGTGTTCTTGGAAGCTATGGATATCTCGGTGGTGGTAAAGGACTCTTCGAATCAGGCGTAATAAACGGCGGATATCTCCCGGGACACAAAGCAAGAATCGCACTTATGGCACTTGTTGCTGCAAATAAATCCAAAGAAGAGATGGAACAATTCTTTAAGATATAATGATTGATATTATAAACTACGAGGACCCATACAAACCGTCGATATACAATCGAACGGACGACATTTATCTCGACATTGAAACAACAGGTCTCAAAAGAAACTCAGACTACGCATGGGTTATAGGAGCCGCATTTGTAAAAGAAGATAAAATTGAATCAAAACAAATATTCATAAAGTCTAAAGACGATGAAAAAGAAAGCCTTCTTTATCTCAATGAGCTTCTTAAAAATAAACAAAGAATTGTAACGTTTAACGGAAACATATTCGATATACCGTTTCTAAACGAAAGAGCAGATGCATATGGAGTTACACTGAACTTTCCTCAAGAACAATATGATTTATATGAACTCATAAGAAAACACAACAAATTTTTGATGATAAAGAGAATCAATCTAAAAACTGCTGAAAAGTTTATGAGAATTGAACGTAACGATCCGCTCGCAGGTAAAGAAACTCTTACTCTTTATAAAACATATGTCGAGACCGGATATGAATATCTAAAAAAATCACTCTTAAACCATAACTACTACGACATAAAAAATTTGCCGCCGCTTATGAATGTGAATGCCGTCATAAAAAATTACAACACCTTATATGATACTAGATTTGTAATAAACGACTTCTATACAATTGGAAACAGCATAATTACTGAACTTATATGTAGACGACCGATTCCGGAAGTGAGTATTTTTGACGGCGATATTTCGATTGAAGGAAATATGAACTTCCTTCAAATAAAGTTCACACTTCAAAAAGCTATGAAAGACGGAATGGAACTACTGTATTTCGGCGACACAAAAAAAGTTGTAAAATGGGAAAGAATATACTACACAATTCTTAGAGAAAGAATTGAAGAAACTATAAAAAAATATGGAATTTAATATGTACTAAAAAAGACCGGGAAGCTCTCGGTCTTTTGCTTTATGTATTCTTGAAATAAAAAATGTACATCAATGATTGAAATCAACCAAATGTACATCTGTAGTGGTGGGCCTTCGGGGATTTGAACCCAGGACCGACCGGTTATGAGCCGGGTGCTCTAACCACTGAGCTAAAGGCCCTTGAATATTGGCAGGGGTAGCAGGACTCGAACCCACGGCATTCGGTTTTGGAGACCGACGTTCTACCAACTGAACTATACCCCTACAAATGGTGCTCCGAACCGGAATCGAACCAGTGACACGTAGATTTTCAGTCTACTGCTCTACCGACTGAGCTATCGGAGCATAATAAATGGCGGAGAAGGAGGGATTTGAACCCTCGCGCCGCTAAAAACACGACCTATACCCTTAGCAGGGGCACCTCTTCAGCCAACTTGAGTACTTCTCCAAAGGTTTATATAATATAAATATCATAAAGGTATCAATTAAATCTAAACCTTTATGAATCTTAATTAAAAAAATTTAGTTTTAAATTGCTATAAAAACAAAATGGCGGAGAAGGAGTTTCCTATCGTCCGGCCTGCGCATTTCTTTTTCCTCGCTATTCGCTCGGGAAATGCTTGGCGTTTAAGCCCTAACCCAAGAGAGCGACCGTAAGGGAAGCTCGATTGGCTTGTAGGTCTAACGCAACTTGTTGTTCAAGAGAACGAGCTTTGCGAAGTTCGATTGATAACAACAATCTGCGGAGAGAATCCCACCTGTATACATTATAAAAATATATACAAAATGTGAGTTTATATATGATTCGAAACAAAATGGCGGAGAAGGTGTTTCCTATCGTCCGGCCTGCGCATTTCTTTTTCCTCGCTATTCGCTCGGGAAATGCTTGGCGTTCGAATCCCACCTGTATACATTATAAAAATATATACAAAATGTGAGTTTATATATGATTCGAAACAAAATGGCGGAGAAGGTGGGATTCGAACCCACGTGGGCTTGCGCCCTAACGGTTTTCAAGACCGCCCCGTTATGACCGCTTCGGTACCTCTCCATAAAACCACAAACTATGTGGCAAAATATTTGGTGACCCATCCGAGATTCGAACTCGGGACACCTTGATTAAAAGTCAAGTGCTCTGCCGACTGAGCTAATGGATCAAATGGCTGGGGTAACAGGACTCGAACCTGTGGAATGCAAGAGTCAAAGTCTTGTGCCTTACCGACTTGGCTATACCCCAACATGGTGGATGAGAGTGGATTCGAACCACTGAAAGCAAAGCTAACGGATTTACAGTCCGTCCCCTTTGGCCAACTTGGGTACTCATCCATATTGAAAACATTAGTGTAAAATAAATGGAGCTGGTGATAGGACTTGAACCCACAACCTACTGATTACAAATCAGTTGCTCTACCGATTGAGCTACACCAGCATAAATATAAAATGGCGACCCGGAACGGATTCGAACCGTCGACCTCCAGCGTGACAGGCTGGCATTCTAACCAACTGAACTACCGGGCCAAATTAAATTTTAAATCGAATAATGTAATAACCCCAGTTCAAAGTTATGCCATCCATTCACAACAGTTTTATTCTAACATAACATTCACAAAATGTCAATAGTTTTTTAATAAAAATTATATATTATTTAATTTTTATGGTGGACGATACAGGGCTCGAACCTGTGACCCCCTGCTTGTAAGGCAGATGCTCTCCCAGCTGAGCTAATCGTCCAGGAAAATGGTGACCCTACCGAGATTCGAACTCGGGATACCGCCGTGAAAGGGCGATGTCTTAACCGCTTGACCATAGGGCCGTATAAAAATGGTTGCGGGGGAAGGATTTGAACCTCCGACCTTCGGGTTATGAGCCCGACGAGCTGCCAACTGCTCCACCCCGCGATATAGAAAATGGTGCCGAGGACCGGAATCGAACCGGTACGGTGTGTTACCACCGCAGGATTTTAAGTCCTGTGCGTCTGCCAGTTTCGCCACCCCGGCATTTAAGTGGCGCTTGTGATAGGGCTCGAACCTATAGCCTATCGGTTAACAGCCGATTGCTCTACCATTGAGCTACACAAGCATTGCTCATTATTTGCATACTTGTCTGTTTTTCAAGCCTTACTTAATTGCAGACATAAAAATTAATCCTTAAATATAAAACTTAATAATTAAAGAGAAAATTACAACGAATTTTCTCTTTAGTTATTATATAGTGCGGCTTCGTCTTAATCTCCCGGGAGGTCGCCCTCCGAGTACCTTCAGCGATGCAAGGCTTAACTTCTGTGTTCGGCATGGGTACAGGTGGTTCCCTTGCTCTATTAAAACCGCGCTAACCTTAAACTAAATATCTAA